>CAJXRJ010000077.1 GCA_913058555.1 uncultured bacterium | reverse complement strand
CGAGGCGTTCGAGGGGCGGTTTTCTGGATAGTTGAATTGTTCAACGGCCTGCTAGCTACCGGGGCATCCGAAACACCGCCCCCATCCCCGCCAAGCACGCGGCCGCTTGCGGGCAAGCCCCATTGGAACCGGGCTCGCCCACCACGCAGTGCCCCCCGGCGCTAGCAAGGGTCAATCCGAACTCCCCGTTGGGCGCAGGCATGACGCTGCGCAAAGCCCCGGCTGGGCGCCAAACACCGGCCAGCCTCGCGTAAACGTAGACCTGGCCAGGGGGTGGACTCCCGCCCGGGACGCCCGTGCTTGGGACACCTGTGCTTGGGGCCCCGGGAGCGCCGACCATGAGGAGCTGCCCACTGGTGGCGAGACTCGTTCCGAATCGGTGGGCTGGCAGGCCGCGAAGGGTCTGCTCGTGAATTGGTTCCTTGCCGGACGATGGGAGATGGACCACGCGGAAGATCTCGACGAGCCCGCGGCCGAAGCTCGAAACCGCAAACCCACGGGCGCCAACCGCGCCCAGCGCCGATCCGAAACGTGCTCCCGCCGCGCCGAGCCCACCTATTGGCCCATCCCCTGGCCTCCCCCCGATTGGTGGCGCCAGCTCAAACGCGAGTGCCCCATCCGGTCCGAACCCGTAAACACGTCCGGCCCCCGGCGCGAGCTGTCCGTCCCCGGGTGCTCCCACGATCAGATACGTTCCCGCGAAGGCCAGGCTCGCCCCGAACGTTGCTGCCACACGGGGCTCGGAGGCCATCGCTTCGAAGTCCAGGACGAATCCGCCCCCTGGGCTCCGGCGGTAGACGAAGACTCGCCCCGCGAGCGCAACCCCAGCGGGCATGGCCTTGGGCGCTCCAACGGCAAGTCGCTGCACCTCCCCATCGGCCGCCGTCTCGATCGCCAGCGTTGCACCAAATGCCGCGCCGTCCAACCCAGCGGGTGGGTGGAGCTCCGCAAGGAGACGGGGGCGATGAATCGCCCCTGGGCCGGTTCCGGGGGCCGAATAAATGCGCACCAATCCCGAACGTTCGCCGCCAGGACTGTTCGCGCCCGGCGCCCCCACCACAAAGAGGCCTCCGGAGGCCGCCAATGAGGCGCCGAATCGTGCGCCGACCGCAAGCCCCCTCCCTTGAACCAAGTGGCCCCAGCCATCAAGCCAATGGCCGACTCCTCCGCTCGGCGAACGGAAGATCTGAACGACTCCTCGGCCGCCCCCGTCAACGTGAGCCCGCGGAGCCCCAACGTAAGCAAGGGCAGCCCGCCGGCTGTCTCCCGGATCCAGGGCCACGGCTGAACCGAACTCGGGCGCAGTTCCGGCCGATGAGGCCACGAGTCTCCGTCGCGGGACTAGCAGCGACTCCAACGCCCCCACGGGCCGATTCAGGAAGCGACCGAGCTGCCCGCTATCGACCCCGCCATCGACCCACCTGTGAACCCACCCCTGAACGGAGTCGGCAGGGTTCCGGGTGGAGGATCCCGCCGGGGTCGCCATGCTCGGGACCGGGCGAGGGGCACCACCCCATTGAACCTCCAACGGGGCAGGGGAGAGTCCGTGGGGAAGCCACAGCATCGCGGCTAGGAGAAACGGGGTCATAGGTGGATTGCGTCAACGGGTTCGCTCGATCCCCGCGGGGCGCCCTTTGCGGCCCGACGCGGGTGAGGCCGCACCGTTGCGCCCCCCCATCGACGTTCCAATCCAAGGGAGGTTTCACCACCGCCCATGGATTGGCTCGATTCAGGTTTCGAGGGTGGCCCGCTGAAGTGCGATAACTAGGGCATGCCGAGCCCAGCTCCATCACTTGCGCCCGATTCATCGGGGCGAGGGTCCAAGCCGACGCAGCTTCGCGTCGGAAGCGTTCCTTACTTGGTTGGCCGTCCTTTGGACAAAGGCCTCGGGGACGAGCCGGGGATCTCGCTGGAACACGACGTACCTGCACGGTTGATCGAGCGACTCCGCAGCGGCGACCTCGACGTGGCCCTGGTCTCTTCGATCGAGCTCTTCCGCCGTGATGGTTACCGATACTTGGACGGCATTGGCGTCGCCGGAGACGGCTACGTGGGCAGCGTCCAGGTGTTCCTCCGCGCCCCCATCCAAGAGGCCAAGAGCCTGGCGATGGATCCCGCGAGCCGTGCGGCGGCCGCCCTCACCAAGTCGCTGCTCTTCGAGCGCCGCGGCGGCCCCCCCGAGTACGTCGAGGTGCCGCTGGGCCAGGATCCCGCCGCGGCCAAGGACACGGACGGATGGCTGCGCATCGGCGACCAGGCCCTGCGCGAGACCCTGACGATCGACGCCCCCGCGTGGAACCCCAGCGAGGAATGGCGCGAGCGCACTGGGCTCCCGTTCGTTTTCGCCGCGTGGATCGTACGCCCCGACGCTGAGATCGAACCTCACCTCGACGCCTTCCGGCGCGCCCGCGCCCGCGGACGGGACGCCGTGGATGAGCTCGCCGAGGAAGCCGCCAAGGCGTGGTCCCTGCCCGCCGCAAAATGCCGGAGCTACCTGAGCGAGGAGTGCCGCTACGATCCAGCGGAGGACATGGGCCCCGCCCTTCGGGAATTCCAAAAGCGTGCCGCACGGGCAGGCCTCTGCGATCCTCGCACCAAGCCAGGACCGATCCCCCTCTAATGGTCCCCCTTTGAATCCCCTCTGAGATGCCCCGCATTCTGAAGACCAAAACGTGTCCGCATTGCTCGGCGGACCTCCAGCAGCCGCCGCCCCGGGTTTGCCCCACGTGCGGAGGCTCCCTCCAGCAGCGGTATCTCAAGGCCGGTTGCTTCCATTCCGGCCCGGCGATCTTCCTGATCGGGCTGCTCGCGCTGCGGTGGCTCAGCAGCTGACACCGCTCCGTAGGCGGCCACTCACTGGAACGATCCTGCGGCGCGCTTGTTTGGCCATGCCAGGGTGCTATCGTTGCCGTTTTCACCCTGCCGCACCCCCACGGCACACACGGACACCGAATTGGCGCAAACGAAGATGTCCCGCAAAGCGGCCTCGAAGAGGCTTGGAACCGGCAAGCCCGGACTGTTCGAAGATCTGGACGGAGCCGGAGATGGCGGCGGGACCGGAGACGGTTCAGGCGGCTCGGGTGCACCCGGTGAAGAGGGAGTTCCCCTCCACGAGGCGGCCCAGGCACGTTATCTGAATTACTCGCTCTCGGTCATCACCAGCCGCGCCCTCCCGGACGTGCGGGATGGCCTGAAGCCGGTTCAGAGGCGCATTCTGTACACGATGCTGCGGGAGCGATTGCTGCCCGACGCAAAACCCCGCAAGTGCGCCGGCGTCGTCGGCTCGGCGCTGCGGGATTTCCACCCCCACGGGGACACCGCCCTCTACGACGCCCTGGTGCGCCTCGCCCAGGACTGGGCCATGCGCCACCGTCTAGTCGACGGTCACGGGAACTTTGGATCGATCGACGGCGACTCCGCGGCGGCCTATCGATACACCGAGTGTCGCCTGGCGCCTGCGGCCCTGCCGCTGCTCGACGACATCAAGAATGGCACCGTCCCGTTCAGGCCGAACTACGACGGCACCAACGAGGAGCCCGTCGTTCTCCCCGCCCGCTACCCGAATCTCCTCGTCAACGGCGGCACGGGCATCGCGGTCGGCATGGCCACGAGCATTCCGCCCCACAACATGGGCGAGACGGTGCGGGCCTGCCTCAAGCTGCTCACCGATCCGGAGATCAAGGACTACCAGCTCGTCGCCAACGACGCCGTCCAGGGCCCCGACTTCCCCACGGGCGGCCGCGTGATCGCCTCACGGGACGCCCTGCGGGAGATCTACAAGACAGGATCGGGCTCGATCAAGCTGCGCGGCGTCGCGGCGATCGACCGGAAGAAGGCAACGCGCGGCACCAAGGCCTTGGTGATCACGGCGCTGCCCTACACGGTCAACAAAGAGACGTTGATGTCGCAGTTCGGCGCGATCGTCAATGGCAACAAGATGAACCTCATCGAGAATGCCATCGATCAGTCCGAAGAGAAGGACATCTGCATCGACGTCATCCTGAAGAAGGACGCCGACGAGAAGAAGGTGCTCGCGTACCTCTACAAGCACACGAGCCTGCAGATCAACGTCAGCTACAACCTGACGTGCCTCGTGCCGACGGAGAATCCCGCGGTCGGCGCCCCCGCGCGCCTCGGGCTGAAGGAGATCCTCTGGCACTTCCTGCACTTCCGCTTGGGCGTGGTGACGCGCCGGCTCGAGAACGAGCTTGCGGGGCTGGAGAAGCGCATCCATATCCTCCAGGGATTCGCGCTCGTCTTCGACGCCCTCGACGAGATCATCAAGATCATCCGTGCGTCCGACGGCAAAGCCGACGCCGCGAGGAAGATCCAGAAGCGGTTCAAGCAGCTCGACGCGGAGCAAACCGACGCGATCCTCGAGCTCAAGCTGTACCGCCTCGCGAAGCTCGAGATCAACCTCGTCACGGACGAGCTCGAAGCGAAAATGGCCCGCGCCAGCGACATCCGGGCGCTCCTCGCCACCGACGATGGCGACACGACAGGTGGCCGATGGGCCATCGTGCGGACCGAGCTCGAAGAGATCCTCGAAGAGCACGGCAAGACGAAGGAAGCGAAGCGCCGCACCATCATCGAAGTTCCCGCTGAGGAGGTGGAGTACTCGGAAGAGGACTTCATCGTCGCGGAGGACACGCACCTGCTCGTGACGACCGACGGTTGGATGAAGCGCCAGAAGGCGATTGCGGAACCGATGAAGTCGCGTATCCGCGACGGGGATTCGGTGCTCGCGTGCGTCGCGGGCTCGACCCGGGCGACCGTTGGCTTCTTCTCGTCGGCGGGCACGTGTTACACGGCGCGCTTCATCGACCTGCCCCAGTCCACGGGTTTCGGCGAGCCGATCCAAAAGCTCTTCAAGCTCAAGGACGGCGAGCGCATCATCGCGGTGATGTCCTTCGACCCCCGGGCCCTGAGCGCAAGCATCAACGAGAACCCGAAGAAGCCCGACAGCTGCCCGATGCTGCACGGCTTCGCCGCCACCACGGACGGCTACTCCCTGCGCTTCGGCCTCGACAAATACGTCGAAACGTCCACTCGGTCGGGCCGCAAGTACGCGCGCCCCGCGGCGGGCCAACAGGTTGTCGGGATGACCCCCATCCACGGCAGCGAGACGATCCTCGCGGTGACGGAGCGTTGCCGCGCGGTCGTTTGCCCCGCGGGCGAGGTGAATTACCTATCCGGTCCAGGCAAAGGCGTGCAGCTCATCAAGGTGTCGAAGGACGATCGCCTGATCGGCTTCAAGCCCAGCGCCGGAGACCGAGACCTCTTGACCGTCGTGACCAACCGCGGCGCGAAGAAGAACGTGTCCACCGTGAAGTACCGCACCACCGCCCGGGGCGGGGTCGGCACCGAGATCCAAAAGAACGGCCGCATCAAGGAAGTGGTCGTCGATCCGGTGGAAGCGCCGGTTCTCAGACGCCGTGCGCCCAAGGGAGACGCCTGATGGCTGCTAGCTACAACGCAGACAACCTGACCGTGCTCCAGGGATTGGAGGCGGTTCGCAAGCGCCCCGGCATGTACATCGGCGGCGTCAACAGCGCAGGCCTGCACCACCTCGCCTGGGAGATCCTCGACAACTCGATCGACGAGGCGATGAACGGCCACGCGAGCGAGGTCACCTTGACCCTGCATAGGTCCGGGGACAAGGTCAGCGTCGCGGATAACGGCCGCGGCATCCCGATCGACAAGAACAAGAAGAGCGGCAAGACAGGCCTCGAGCTCGTCTTGACGGAGCTCCACGCCGGCGGCAAGTTCCAGAACGACGGCGAAGGCAACTACAAGACTTCGGGCGGCCTGCACGGTGTCGGCGCCTCCGTGGTCAATGCGCTCTCCAAGGAGCTGGTGGCCATCGTCAAGCGCGACGGTGCCCAGTACCGCATGACCTTCTCGGAGGGGCGCCCCACCAGCAAGCTCCAGCGTTCGAAGTCCACCGAAGTGCGCGGCACGGGAACGGCGATCACGTTCACGCCGGACCCAAAGATCTTTCCGCGCACGACGTTCAACGCGGAGACCCTGAAGGCGCGGCTCGAGACCGCGTCGTTCCTGCATTCGAACGTGAAGATGGTGTTCGTGGACGAGGCCGCGAACAAACGCCACGTCTTCCGCCACGAAAACGGGATCACCGACTACCTCAAGTCGATCCGCGACGAGCGCAAGGCCCACGCGATCCACGACGAAGCGTTCTTCCTGTCCAAGGAAACCGCCGACGCCCGGGTGGAGATGGTGTTTCAGTGGACCGAGTCCACTGATGAGCACATCCGCAGCTACGTCAACGGCATCACCACGGCTTCGGGGGGCAGCCACGAGAATGGCCTGCGCTCCGGCCTCAACAAGGCGGTGCGAAACTACCTCGAGACCCACAGCCTGACGCCGCGGGGAGTGAAGATCACCCACGAGGACATCCGCGAGGGCGTCGTCGGTGTGCTTTCGGTATTCATCGCCGATCCACAGTTCCAGGGTCAAACCAAGGACCGCCTCAACAACCCCGAGCTCCAGTCCGTGGTGGACGGGGCCCTCCGGCCGGCGCTTGAGCAGTGGCTCAACTCCAACAGCTCCGTCGCCGAACAGATCGTCGCCCGTATCATCGCGGCCAGCCGCGCCCGGGCCGCAAGCCGCGCGGCCTCCGCGTCGGTGTCGCGCAAGTCTGCGACGAGCAAGCTCACGCTCCCCGGCAAGCTGTCTGATTGCTCCGGGAAGGAACGGGACGAGTCCGAGATCTTCATCGTCGAGGGTGACTCGGCCGGCGGCTCCGCCAAGCAGGGCAGGAATCGCAAGACCCAGGCCATCCTGCCCCTGCGCGGCAAGGTCCTCAACACCGAGGACGCCGGGCTCAAGAAGGTGCTCGACAACAAGGAGCTCTCAGACCTGGTGACCGCCCTTGGGTGCGGAATCGGCCCCAACTTCGAGCTCGGCAAGCTGCGCTACCAGCGCGTCGTTCTCCTGGCGGACGCCGACTCCGACGGCCACCACATCACGACGCTCCTGCTGACGTTTTTCTATCGGCACATGCCGCACCTGATCACGGCGGGGCGCCTCTACATTGCGGTGCCGCCGCTCTTCCGCATCGACATCGGGAAGGAGACCTGGTGGGCCGCGGACGAGGACCACCGTGCGAGCATCCTGCGTGAGAACGGAAACGGTCGCTCGACGCCGCAGATCACGCGCTTCAAGGGCCTCGGCGAGATGATGCCGAAGACCCTCTGGGACACGACGCTCAACCCCGAGACGCGGCGCCTCCTGCGCGTGGATATCGCCGACAGTCTCCTGACCGACCGCGTGATGAACGACCTGATGGGCAAGGACCCGTCGGCCCGCTTCCGCTTCATCATGGATCGCGCCGAGGAAGCGGAAGAGGTCGACCTGTAGGGCGGTTTGCGCGGCGGGCAGGGCCGACTCCTTCGGCACTGGGTTAGCTTGTGGGAATGATCTCCCTTGCACTCCTAGTGGCGCAGATCGGCGCCCCTCCTGCGCTCCCTGCAATCGGGCCGGCCGCCCAGGCCCGAACCGACTACTTGATCGATGACTCGGCCTACCCAGCACGGGCAGGCCGGGGCTCGTCAGAGAAGGAGCTCGTCCTCGACAACGGGCTCGTGCGAAGGACCTGGAGGCTCGCGCCCAACGGGGCGACTGTCGGGTACGACAACCTGACGAGTGGCGAGGCGATGCTGCGCTCGGTGCGGCCGGAGGCCCGCGTGACCATCGATGGCGTCGAGTACGCCGTGGGTGGACTTGTGGGCCAACCCAACCACGCCTACCTCGCACCCGAATGGCTCGACGCCATGACGGTGGACCCAGGGGCCATGCGACTGATGGACATGGCGATCACGGAGCCCGAGGAGCGCTTCGCGTGGGGCCAAAGGCGCCACGCCGCCCCCGGCGCAGTCTGGCCGCCACCGGGCAAGGCCCTGCGCATGGACTACGGCATGCCGGAGACCGCTAGGGATGAGCACCAGTCCGTTCGCGTCTGCGTCCACTACGAGCTCTACGACGGCGTCCCGGTCCTTTCGAAGTGGATCGAGGTTCACAACGGGTCGGACGCCCCGGTGACCATCGACAAGTTCCGCGCCGAGGAGCTCGCGGCGGTGGAGCACAGCAACTGGGTCGAGCATAGGGACGGCGTTGCGCTCCCCCACCCAACGGCCCTCCACGTGGAGACAGACTTCGCCTTTGGCGGCTTCAACCATCCGAATGCGAACCGCCACGCCGTCCACTGGCGGACCGATCCGCTCTACACCTCCCAGGTGAACTGGGCGCGGCAGACGCCGTGCCTTCTGTGCGTCGAGCCCACCTATGGCCCGGCCCAGACCGTTGCCCCCGGGGAGAGCTTCGAGAGCTTCCGCGTCTTCGAGCTGAGCCACGACACGGAAGACCGCGAGCGCCGCGGAATGGCGCTGCGCCGCATGTATCGCACGGTGGCTCCCTGGGTCACCGAAAACCCCATCACTCATCACCTCCTGAGCCACGATCCGGCCCGCGTCCGGGAGGCCATTGACGACGCCGCCTCCGTGGGATTCGAAGCGATCATCCTCTCGTTCGGCAGTGGCTTCAATATGGAGAACCAGGACGAGGCCTTCCTTGGGGAATGGAAGAGCGTTGCTGACTACGCCGAAGCCAAAGGAATCGAGCTGGGGAGCTACTCACTCTTCTCGTCCAGGGGCGTCGGGAAAGAGCACATGATCGTCTCGCCGGAGGGCCAGTCCCCCACCCATGGCCAGTGCCCCGCCGTCACGAGCACCTGGGGGCAAGGGTGGCTGGGGCGCATGCGCCGCTTCTATGAAACCACCGGGTTCGATCAGTTCGAAAACGACGGCCCGTACCCCGGCGACGTAGACACCACGGAGAGACCGCCCCTGCAGAAGGGCGAAGCGGACTCGCGCTGGGTTCAGTGGCGACACACCTCGGAGCTCTACCGCGATCTCCGCGGCGCGGGGGTCTTCATCAACGCCCCCGACTACTACTTCCTGAGCGGCTCCAACAAGTGCGGCATGGGCTACCGCGAAGTGAACTGGTCGCTGCCGCGCGCCGAGCAGGTCATCCACACGCGCCAGAACATCTACGACGGAACGTGGAAGAAGACCCCGAGCATGGGTTGGATGTTCGTCCCCCTCTCGGAGTACCAGGGCGGCGGCGCCGCCGCGACCATCGAGCCGCTGCACGAGCACCGCCCGCACTACGAGCGCATGCTGTATTCGAATCTCGGCATGGGCGTGCAAGCCCACTACCGCGGGCCGAGGCTCTTCGATACGGAAGAGACGAAGGCCCTGGTCGCTGCGGCGGTCGATTGGTTCAAGCAGCACCGCCACATCCTCGAATCCGATGTGGTCCATGGCCGCCGCGCAGATGGCCGCGATCTGGACTGGATCCTGCACGCCAATCCGGCCCTGGACAAGAAGGGCATGCTGTGTGTCTACAACCCCCTGACGGTGGATGTCGCCAAGACGATTCGCGTCGACGTCTACTACACGGGCATCAAGGGATCCGCCCAAGTGGAAGATGCGCTCGGGAATCGAACCGACCAAGAGCTAATTGATGGCCGCACCATCGATCTGGAGGTCACGGTTCCCGCACGGGGAATGAGCTGGTACATCCTGCGTTAGGACCGCCGCCTCGACCGCCTACGAAGGAGCCCCCTCTGCGTCCATCCGAACGCAAAGGGGGCTTCTTCATTGGAGTAGGTCCCCTTCAGGAAGAGGAGCACGCTCCCTATCACAACATCAGTTGGTGAAGTTGATCTCGAGGCCGTCCGTGAAGTTCGAGCCGAGGCCGACGTTGTCGCGGTGCCACGCCTGGAAGTTCCAGGTGTCACCAGCGTTTGTCGGGACGTTGTTGTTCCCCTGGGGAATCGTCGGCAGGTTGATCGTCAAGGAGAACGAGCCGGTCCCACCAGTGCCGAGAATCTGGCCCGTCTGGTCGTAGCGACCCACGAGGCCGCCGAGGCAGATGTTGCCGTTGCTGCTGCCGCCCGCCATCGGGACGAAGCCTTGCATCGCGGACACGACGAAGATGCCGAACTGCTGGTTCGGTAGGTTCGATGCGGTCAGCGTGCAGTCGTTGGCTCCCACGGACGTGAGACCGAAGGCCGACATCGTGCCGATCTGACCCGTGGAGTTGACGTTCTGCGAGCAGTAGCTGGTTCCAATCGGGCCAGGCGTCGTGTTGCCTGCGCCAGAGATGATCAGGTCGTAGAAATTGCACCCACTTCCGCTGAAGCTGTAGACGTCGACCTCAATGATGAGGTTCTGATCCGCGCCCGTGGCGTTGGTGTAGCTGATGTTCTCGTCGTCCGAGGCGCTGAAGCCCACGGCGAGCGCGGTGGCTCCACCTTCGCCTTCGATGGCCGTGTCACAGGCGAAGAGTGGATCCCAAAGATAGAGATCAATGTCGCCGTCAGCATGGAGGAACAACGTGTCGACGGTCAGTGTGCCGTTGGATGGCACGGTGACAGAGTAGAAGTCGCCGTCCTGAAGGTTGACGTTGAGGCCACCCGTTGGACCATTGGCGATAGTGACTGCGGAAGGGCAATCGTCGTTGTCTTCAAAAGCATCCGCCACGTAGCACGGATCGACCCCCACTGCGATCGTGAGGTCGTAGTCGTTGCACTGGAATGCGCTCTGGCTGTAGACGTCCACTTCCAGGATCAACGTGAGGGGAGACGTGGTGAGGTTCGGGACACTGACCGACTCGTTGTCAGTCACCGAGAAGCCGATGGCCAGCGCCGTCGCAGCCCCCTCACCTTCGATTCGCGAATCGCAGGCTATCGAGGGGTCCCAAACATAGAGATCCAAGTCACCGTTGGCGGTCAAGAACGAGATGTCCGCGATCAACGAGTCGCCGGGAGGAACGACGATGGAGTAGAAGTCGCTGTCGGAGCCGGCGACATTGAGGCCCATGGTCGTGCCGGGACTCAGCGGGGTCGCCGAGCCACAATCGTCGTTGTCTTCCAAGCTGTCAGCCGGGGAGCAGACGGTCGCCGTTTCCGTGAGAATGACCGTGCCCACGCCCAAGGAACCGTTGTAGCCGCCGATGCGGATGTACACGGTCGTCCCCATCGGCAAGTCGACGACGTTCAATGTGCTCGTGAAGCCAGTGCATCCCGCGCCGTCGTCGTTGCAGCCGATCGACACGAGGTTGTTGCAGTCACCCGTGAAGACTTCGATGGCGGTGTCGTAAGTCGCGCTGTTGCACGTCGAGATTTCGAGGTCAGCTTGCAGCGTCGTCGTGAACGTGTACCAGATGTCGGGACCGCCGCCGAGGGCGCAGGGCCACGCGGGAAGACTGGCGGTCGCAGAACTTGTGTCAAATGCCGTACCGGCGCCGTCGACCAGCGCACCAGCGCCGGCGCAGTCGTCGCTCTGGGCGAAAGCAGGCGTCGCGAAGAGCGTCGCTGCGAGGAGAAGAGAGGTCTTTTTCATCTATGGAACTCGAGAGGGGAGGACAGGAAGGCAGGGGGCAATGCAAAGACGCCCTGCGTCATTGTCCCACGGGCACGCCGTTTTGCTCAGGTAAGATCCGCCGCCAACTTGCACCCGATTGGATTGGCCCCCGTAGCTCCCGCAGCGCCCCTGGGAAGAACAGTGTTTTCCCCAGGGGCGCCGATGGAAACGGGCCTGACCTATGCCTGGCGCCCCCAAGCGGGAGACAACCACTGGGCCGCCCTTTGGCTAAGCATGTAGCGTTGCCGTGAAGCGTGCAGATCCCTAAGAAACTGGCGTCATAGATTGTGCTCGAGGTGCAAGGAGGCGTTTGACTCGCAGGCACTTACGCCCGCGCCTGTCACAAGCAGGCCCTCGGAGGGCGCCATTTCGCCCTAAGTGCAAGGGGCGACCAAGCCTCTACCCGGCACGGGCACAAATTAGAAGGCCAACCCCGATCCGGACCGACTTACCTGGGCCCCTCGACGAGCTCCACCCAGAGGCTGGCCCCCACCGGTAGCAGCACGTCATTGAAGTCGTACTGCGGGTGATGCAAGTCAAAGTCGCCCCCCTGGCCCAGCCAAAGGTAGCTCCCGGGCACCTCCTCGAGCATGAAGGCAAAGTCCTCTCCGCCCATGCTCGGATCCGCGTCATCCGAAACAGCGCCCGCCCCGAGGAACGCGGTGGCTGCCTGGGCGAATCGACCCGTCGGGCCGGGGTGATTGACCGTCGGGGGGTAACCGCGCGTGTAGGTCACTTCGGCCGTCGCCCCCAGCGCCGCGGCAACGCCCACAGCAACCCTCTCGATCTCCGCCTCCAGCCGATCCCTTGTCCCCGGGCGGAACGTGCGGCACGTCCCAAGGAGCCGCGCCGTATGCGGTATCACGTTGAAGGTGCTGCCTGCGTTCACCGCGGTGATCGACACGACCGCAGCGTCCTGTGGATCCGTGCCCCGGGACACGAGCGTTTGCAATGCCGTGATGATGTGGGCGGACACCGCGATCGGGTCGACCCCGCGGTGCGGCATCGCCGCGTGGGCGCCGCGGCCCTTGACCTCGATCTCGATCCGATCGCTCGCTGCCATGACCGGGCCTGGGCGAATGCTCGCCGTCCCCAACTCAAGCTGGGGCCAGTTGTGCATTCCGTAGACCTCGTCACAGGGGAATCGGTCGAAGAGCCCGTCCTCCATCATCGCGCGCGCCCCCGCGAGGCCTTCCTCTGCCGGCTGGAAGATGAAGTTCACCGTTCCCTTGAAAGCTCGGCTTGCGGCCAGGGATCGCGCCGCCCCCAGGAGCATCGTGGTGTGGCCGTCGTGGCCGCAACCATGGAAGACGCCGTCGACCGTAGATCGGTGCTCGGCGACGCCGGCCTCGTCCATGGGCAGGGCGTCCATGTCCGCCCGAAGCCCCACGGACGGCCCGTCCCCGAGGGACCCGTGGAGGACTCCGACGACGCCCGTGCCCCCGAGGCCCCGGTGCACCTCGATTCCGAACGCCTCGAGGCGCTCGGCCACCAGGCCCGACGTGCGGGTCTCTTTGTATCCGAGCTCAGGGTGCCGATGAATGTCACGGCGCCAATCGGTGAGTTCTTGGGCGAATGCCTCGATGTCTGGGCGGAGCTTCATGACCAGGGACTCTAGCTCCCCCGCCCATGCCCCATGTCACCAAAAAAGGGCGAGGCCGGAGCGCGCGTGATGCGCACTCCGGCCTCGCCCCATGTCAGCCGCGAAGCGGACCGTCCGAAGGATCGGAAAGCCCCCCTCGCTGAAGATCAGTTGCTGAGAACGATCTCAAGACCGTCGGTGAAGTTCGAGCCTTGGCCGACCGGCTCGCGGTGCCACGACTGGAAGTTGACCGTGGTGCCCGCGGAGACAGCAAGGATGCCGCCGCCCTGGGGGATCGTGTTGACGTTGATCGTCAGCGAGTAGCTGCCAGTGGCGCCGGAGCTGAGGATCTGGCCAGCGCTCTGGTAGCGACCGATGACGCCGCCGAGGCAGATGTTGCCGTTCGACGTGCCGCCGGCGTTCGGAACGAAGCCTTGGGTGTCGGAGACAACGAAGATGCCGAACTGGTTCAGCGGAAGGTCCGACGCGGTGACGGTGATGTCGTTCGCACCGATCGAGGTCTGACCGAAGCCGGACATGACGCCGGGAACACCGGTGGCGTTGTTGTTCGCCATGCAGTAGTTCACGCCGATCGGGCCGGGGCCGCCCATGCCTGCACCGGTGACGGTGAGGTCGTAGTCGTTGCACGCGCCGGCGGAGAACATGTCGACCTCAATGATGAGGTTCTGGTCGGAGCCAGAGTTGTTCGTGTAGCTGATGTTCTCGTCGTCCGAGGCGCTGAAGCCCACGACGAGAGCGCCGGTGCCGGTGCCCTGTCCCACGACGTTGGTGTCGCACGCGACGAGCGGATCCCAAAGGTAGAGGTCGACGTCGCCGTTGCCGTTCAGGAACGCGATCGAGGCGTCGAGGGTCGCGCCGTTCGCCACGGTGACCGAGTAGTAGTCGTTGTCGACATCGGCGACATTCAGGCCGGGGTACGTGCCGTCAACAATGGCGACGGCCGTGCCGCAGTCGTCGTTGTCCTCGAACATGTCGGGGAGGCAAGAGGCGGGGAGCTCCGTCAGCGTGACCGAGCCGGTGCCGGAGGCGCCGTTGTAGCCGCCGACGCGGATGTACAGGGTCGTTCCCATCGGGACGGCGTTGGCAACAGCGAGGCTCGAGAAGCCAAGGCAACCGGGGCCGTCGTCGTTGCAGACCTCAAGATTGAGGTTGGCGCAGTCACCCGAGAAGATCTCGATGGCGGTGTCGTAGGTCGCGTTGTTGCACGTGGAGACCTCAACGTCAGAGGTGGCCGTCGTCGTGTACGTGAACCAGGTGTCGGGGCCGCCGCCGAGGGCGCACGTCCACGGGGTGGCGCTAGCGGTCGAAAGGCCGGTGTCGAACGGGGTCGCTGCACCAGCGACAAGCGTGACAGCGCCGGAGCACTCGTCCTGCGCGAACGCAGGTGCCGCGAGAAGCGTCGCAGCGAAGAGAAGAGAAGTCTTTTTCATCAGGAGTCTCGAGAGGGAAGGAGAGGAAGTGACGTTGCGCCGTGAGCTAACCCCCGGCACGCGAAAACTATACCCGGCGTTGGCGGCCGGAGGGAATTCACGGGATTCGCAAAGTCGTGTGTCTGTGTCGTCGCGGTGCGGAGAAGCCGCGGCCGGACACACAGAGGACGCACGCCCCCCTACCCAGGTTCCCTTTTCCTGCTGCCCCAAAATGAAGCAGCCCGCCTCCGTCCTAAGTCGTTTGACCTGGATCGGAAACGGGCATATGGCCCCGAAGGAGCGCCATTGAGCCAGCTGGGCCGGTGGCCCTTAGCCCTTCGTGGCCTCTGTCATGGCGTTCGACGCCTTCGAGGCCGAGTTTCCCTGGGTACCGGTCCGGTGCCCGGGATCCACCCAGGAACGCACGGTGTCGACGCCGCCGAAGAGTCGTTTTGAGACCTTGGCGTAGGCACCGAAGGCCTTCGCTTCCAGGCGTGCCCGTCGGTAGGAACCGTCCTCAAGCCGGCGCTGAGCACGACGCTCCCACCATCCAATTTTCCCTCGGGCGAGCCCGTAGGAAAGGGTCGCGTGGTGCTGGTACATCATCCGGGCTTTGGCGACCTCGGGCGGGATGTTGCCCGGCCAGGTCTCCTCGAGGTGGTACTCGCCGATGGAGCCCCATTCTGGGATGGTCCGTGGGCCTTCGTAGCCGAGTTCGATGGCCTCGTCCCACATGACCGTTCCAGGGATCGGACGGAATGGCCACACTGTCGGCCGCGCCAAGGGCGCCGCGTTGTGGAGCCTCCGGCACTGCTCGATCGTCGCCATCATCGACTCCTGACTCTCGCCGGGGTAGCCAATGATATAGGTCACCGACGCCTGCACACCGCGGCGATCCATCTCGACCGAAGCCGCGATGTTGTCGTCGCCTTTGATGGGCTTGCCGATGCGCTTCATCATCTCGTCCGTACCGGCCTCAGCACCGATTTCGGCGATGTACATGCCCGATTCGGCCATTAGGTCGAGGGTCTCGGGCTTGTACTTGAGGATGGAGTTCGTCTCGATGAAGGCGTTCCAGCCGATCTTGATCTTCCGATCGATGAGCCCCTGGGAGAACTCACGCACGCGCTTCTGCATGACGCCGAAGTTGGCGTCGTGGAAGCGGATCACATCGAAGCCCCAGCGATCGTGGAGCTCTTCAATGTCGTCCAGCATCCGATCGGCTGGCATGCACTTCCAGCGGCGCATGCTGACCACAGGGCTGCAGCAGAAGCCGCAGGGCTCCGGGCATCCGTAGCTCGAGAAGTACGTAATCCCGTAATAGGGCTTCCGGTGCCCAATCCAGGGCGGAGTCGGCATCCGCAGCACGTCCCGGGCCGAGTCGGCGCGCATCTGGTGATCGCGATACGGACGGTGGTCGATCAAGTGCCACGGAACGCGCGGCACCTCGTCCCATCCAGCGACGGCGCGGCGAGGGTTACGAATGACCTGGCCTTCCCTCACGAAGGCGATGCCCTCGAGGTCGTCGAGGGGCTCCCCCGCATCGATCGCGCGCACGAGGTCGCGGAAGATGAGCTCACCCTGCCCGATCACCACGCACTCGTAGAGTCCCGTTTCGAGCATGAGCTCGGGCTTGACGCTGGCGAACCAGCCGCCGATGACCGCGGGGACCTTGGGGTGCTTGGCCTTGACCATCTGCATCGCCAACCAGCTGTCCGTGACCATGTAGCCAAGGATCGCCGTGGTTCCGATGAGCATGGCACCTTCGGCCTCCTCGGCGAATCGCCGGTGGCCCTCGGTCCCCTTGTAGAGGCTGCCGTCGATAATTTTGACGTCGTAGCCGTCCTGGAGGGGGAACGCCGAGATGGTCAGGAGCTCCAGCGGGAGCATGTCCTTCGTGGACTCGACGCCCAGGCTGTCATCGACCTGCTTGGGCTGGTAGAGGACGATCTTCTTCTTCTGGCTCTGGATCATCGTGAAGCTCTGGCGCTGGGGCCAAGGGGGGCGT
>CAJXRJ010000076.1 GCA_913058555.1 uncultured bacterium | reverse complement strand
GCCGAAGGGGGGCTCTCGGGGGCCGTGCGCCCGTGCAGTACCGGGTCGGCCCGTGCGACGAGACTTCGTCGTGGATTGCCGGTCAGCGGCTACCAGGTGGAGCCGAGGCGTAGCCATGGCCTGATGGGGCGCTCGCCGTACGGCTCGCTCAAGCTTCGGGCTTCCACTTGAGCGGAATCCGGAGCACCAGGGCCGAGGGAACGGGGGGGTACTTGAGGCTCAGGCGAAAGCCGTCGAAGTCCTCGTGTTTCCAACCCATGCTCTTCAGCACGTCGCTCAGAACCTTCGGGTAGAGCGGGAACTGCGGCGTTGCCGTGCCAGACGCGCTGGAGCCGAGCCGGATCGCATTCACGGACATCGGGAGCTGGTACTTCGCGTCTAGTTCCGGGTTGTAACCGCGCGCCGCGCTCAGCCGGTCCAGGAGCATGGCCTCAGGCGGGTCGAAGTCCCCCAAGTCGTGATGCAGGAAGAGGTCCAGGATCGTGTGCTCCGACGGCGTGATCAGATCGATCATGGTCGCGTGGAACTCCTCGCGGGTCGTGCGATACCGTTCGAAGCGGGGGGTGACGCGCTCTGCGAAGATGCAGGTACACAATCCGGCGTTACCAATGGGTCCGCGCGCCAGCTCATAGAAATGGCCGTAGCTCGTGGTCACCCGGTTGATCACCGGCGGGGGCTGAGAGCAGAACTCGGTGAGCAGCGATGGCTCACCCTCGTCGCCGTCAGCGTCCCTGATGGGGTCGTAGTTGAGCTCCAGCGTCTCGCCTGTATCGCTGTAAGCGTGGGAGCTCGATAGGGGCCAGGACACGGGCCGCAGCCGGCGGAATCCCACCAGTCCGGAGACCTGCATGACCTCCAACTTGTCGGGCTCCGTCAATGAGGGCGCCGTGAAGCAGGCCTTGAAGTTCAGCTTAGATTGAACGCCCCAGATCGTGCTGTTGCAGTGGAAGGCCAGCTTCCGGGTGGGCTCCTGGCGCGTGGTGACGTCCTCCTGCTCGAGGCTGGCCAGCATCGTCTCGAAGTCCTCGCGGTTTCCGAGGCTGACTTCGATCATTCGCTCGAAGAGGTCGAGGCTCTCGATCACCCTGTCCGCAGTCGCTCTGGAGGCGCCGCGGCCTTGGCAGACCTCGCAGAGCTTCTCGAACTTCGCGCGGCTGGGAATGGCGCGCGATGCGGAGAGGATGTCCGGCGAGTTCATCACGTGGGTGACCTGCCAGACGAGGTTCCGGTCCAGGTTCAGCTCCCGCGCGGTAGCCCGTGTCTTCGTGATATCGACTCCCGTGGCGGAGAGCATCGCGGTCAGCGCATCGCGGAGGTGGTAGAGGACATTGAGAATGTCATCCTGCGATCCAAACTCGGAGCTCTCGGGCTGGGGCTCTCGTGGATCAGCGCTAGCCATGGATTCTTGCACTTCTAATCGGGATTCACCATTCGCGCAGCGGCGAGCGCGACAACAGCGGCAGTGTACGCCGCGGGAATCCTGATCGCGGTGTATGGTGGCGCTCCAGATCGCACCGCGGCGATTTTTGGTTCGCGGCCCAGGTCTTGGCGTCAGGGCGCAGACCCGGTTCTCTGTAGGGGCGGGGGCGACGGTCTGGGATTCGTTCGCTCTGACCACTACCCAGTCTGATCGCCATGCGGCTCGCCATCGTCTCCTTCGCCTTACTAGTCGCCCTATGCCTCGGCTATCTGTGGCTCCGAGCGCTGGGGGCAGACCCTGGAGTGCTCCTTCCGCTGGCCCAGCACGATGCGCCTTCCGGTGCGCAGGCTGCGGGCGCTTCCCCGAACCCCGTAGAGGACTCCTCCGAAGTCGAGGCCGATCCGACAGCTTCGTCCCGGGCAAAGCGCCAGAGCACGGAGTCCCAGGGGGGAGTGGACCCGCAGCTGGCCGCTGCCGTGCCTCCCCCTGCGCAACGGAGCCGGCGCCTCCAAGTGGTCTCGCAGGTCGACGGTCGGCCAATCTCCGGCGTGACCGTGGAGGTCGGGGGAAAGAACGCCGAGAGATCTTCGGGCGACGTGACGGACAAGAAGGGGCGAGCGAGGGTGCAGCGCAATCCCAACGTTTCCTACTACTTCCGGAGAAGTGGATACTTGCACCGTCTACTGCACGCATCGGAGCTGCAGCAAGCAGCCCCCGCTTTCCCAACGGATGGCGACATGATCGTGGTTGAGCTGCGCCCCCAGGCGAAGATCTCGGGCAGCATCGCGTTCGCGCCGAAAGGCCATGGCGGCGGGCCTACGCCGCGCGCACCGCACGAAGAGGTCAAGGGCGTCCGGGCGCCCCAGGGATTCGTGTTGATTCGGGAAGAGAGGCCAGATGGTCCGCGGCGACTGGTTGCCACGCGGAACATTTCCGGTAGGGGGATCACCGGGAGGGGCGGCCACCCGTGGACACTCGAAGGGGACATCGCAGACCTTGCGCCGGACGGAAGCTGGTCCCTGGACGTTTCGATTCCCTACGACGTCGACGCTCTCCATGACTTGCTGATCGAGCACGCGTATGCGGACGGCGGCAGAAGGCCGGTTGGGGCCGTACCACTTCTCCGTCCCGGCGACGTCCTTGTGGTCCAGGATGACTGGCAGTCCGAGGAACCACTCCGGCTGGCCTTCAAGGGCGAGAACGCGCTCGCCTTCGCCAGGAATGGGCTTCTCCTGCTCTGGCGCCCCGAGTCGGGCGGCACCCGTGAGCAGCCCGAGGTCTCCCTACGGCTGGATGGGAACGGGGCGGCCAGGGTCCAGCATCTCCCCGCGGGGGCCTGGGAGTTCGCACTCCACATGGAGCGGCCGGGGTTCCCATTGAGTTGGCTTCCATCGGGGTCCTTTCTCCGGAAAGGAGGCGAGCTGGACGAAGCGTTGACCTGGGAGGGGACGGTCGTCGAGGTTCTTGTCAAGGAGGCGGAGTACACCCCGGGGGCCATCGTCACCGTGGGGATCGTGCCCAACGGCGCCGCCCTCCAAAGGGGGCGACGCCCCAGGCGAAGGGAGAAGTGGATCATCCCGACTCCTCCGGATGGGGGCGTCTATGACTTCGTTGCGCTACGCCGAACCGCCGGGATGACAAGGCAGGGTCGCCCTTCGGCTCAACTGCGGGTTCTTGTCGGGGGCTCTCGCACCGATGAGGTTCTTCGTCTGCCCTTCGATCGCAGCCAGTCGACTTTCGAGCTGCTCCTCCCATCGCCAGGCACGGGCCCGGCAACGGGCGGGGAGAAGCGCTGAGCGACACGGCGCGATCAGAAGGGGAGAGCGGCCCAAGCCACGGGCGAACTGGCGTTCACTTCACTGGGTCGAGGCCGCGGAGCAGGCCCAGCCCAGAGGACTCAAAGGCTTCGCGGGCGGCAGCGACTTCGGTCTCGAGGGCCCCATTGAGCATCTCGAGGCCCTCGGCCAGTGCTTGCTTGGCATCCTCCAGGGTTTTGAGCTGACCCGGGGTGGGGGCGTCCCAGCTGGAGGTCATGCCCCAGCGAGCGCCGTTGATACGGGCGCCGATTAGGTCGGGGCGGCGGTTGATGCCTTTCTGGTCCTCGGGGCCGTTGAAGGCCTCGGAGATCTCGTCGAGCCTCTTCTTGGCCGCCTTCACCGCGTCCAGCAAGGACTGCTGTGGGTGAACGTAGTCCTCCGCGTCTTCGTCGGCCTCGGGGTCCTTGTCGCGCTTGGCGAGGGACTCGATCTGGTCGAGGTCGGACTTCGCGCGGCGTAGTCGGGCCTGGGCCACCGAGAAGGTGGCGCTGACTTCACCGGCCTCGAGGATCGCGTCGAGCTTGGCTTGACGCTCGTCCATGGGCACGTCGGCGCGGGGGTCGGCGAGGACCTGGAGCTCACCCATGCTCTCATGGTCGCCGAGAGTGACACGCACGTTGTAGTTGCCAGGAAGGACCTCGGGGCCGCCGCCGAGCTCGAGGGCCGGCGTCGTGTCGTTGGCGCCACGGAAGCCAGCGCGGTCAAAGCGCCAGGTGATGCGGTTGACGCCCGTCTTGACCTTGTGCTGGATGCGCTTGAGCGGTGTGCCGTCGGAGGACTCGATCGTGATGCTGGCCTCCGCCGGGCGTTCGTCGAACTCGGCAACGTGGAACGAGAGGAAGGCGCCGCGGGCGCGGTTTTGGCCGCGGTACTCGCCATTGGCCGGGAAGCGCGAGGCGCCGGTCTGCTTGGTGCGGTACTGGTAGGCAGGGGGCGGCGACACGAGGCGCACCATTTGATCTGCTTCGCCCTCGGCTGGGTTGCGAAGTGGGCGGATGTCGTCGACCACGAACGCGGAGCGTCCGAAGGTGCCGATCACCAGGTCATGGTCGCGCGGGTGAACGTGGATTGCGGTGACCGGCGTGGTTGGCAAGCCGTGCGTCCACTGGAACCAACTCTCACCGCCGTCACGGGTGACCCACATGCCGAACTCCGTTCCCACGAAAAGAACGTCCGGGTCGACGGGGTCCTCCTCGATGACGTGCGCGTAGCCACGGATGCCTTCGGTGCTCAGTCGCTGGAAGGTCTGGCCACCGTCTTCGGTCTTGAAGACGTAGACCTCCCAGTTCGCGCGGCGGTGGTCGTCGCATACGACGTACGCCACTTCCTCGCTGTGCTTGCCGGCTTCGACATGGGGGATCCAGGTGTTGCGAGGAACGTCGAATAGCTTGCCCTCGAGGCCTTCCCAGGACTCGCCGCCATCACGGGTCACGTGCAGCCGGCCGTCGTCCGTGCCGACCCAGACGAGGCCCTCTTGCAGCGTGCTCGGCGCGATCGTCAGGATCGAGCAGTAGTTCTCCGCCGCGGTGACGTCGGGCGTGAGGCCGCCCGACTGGTCTTGGCGCTGCCAAGCGGGGTTGTCCGTGGTCAAGTCGGCGCTCTTGATCGACCAGGACTCGCCCTGGTCACCGCTGTAGTGCAGGAACTGGCTGCCGTAGTACACGCCGTTCGGATCGAACGGATCGACCGCGATGCCGGCGTTCCAGTTGAAGCGCAGGTCCACGTCCTCGGGGGCATCGGGGCGGATGCCTTTGCGTTCACCGGTCACGTTGTTCCAACGCATCAACGAGCCGCCCTGGCTCATCGCGTAACCCTCCGTCGTGCTCCCGGGCAGGGGGATCGTGGCGAAGCCGTCGCCAAAGCCCACCTCGTCCCAGTGGTGATTGCGGATGCCGCCGTTCTCCCAGACGCTGCTGGGACCGCGCCACGAGCCATTGTCCTGCATCCCGCCGTAGACGTTGAACGGAACGGCCATGTCCACGTTGATGTGGTAGTACTGCGCCAGGGGCAGGTTCCGGGCGAAGCGCCACGTCTTGCCGTGGTTGCGGCTGATGGCGAGGCCCCCGTCATTGCCTTCGACGATGTGCTCGGGGTCGTGCGGATCGATCCACATTGCGTGGTGATCGGGATGCACGGTCCAGCCGACCAACTGGCTGAAGTTCTTCCCGCCGTCGATGGAGTACGTGACCGTCGACGCCAGGTTGTAGATGCGGTCGGGGTCGTTCGGATCGATGCGGATGTCGGCGTAGTAGAAGGGCCGGCTCGCGACATTGTTATCGCTGTTCACGGTGCGGAAGCTGTTCCCACCGTCGTCGGAACGCAGGAAGACGTTGTTCTCCGCCTCGACCAACGCGTACACCACGTTGGGCTGGGTACGGCAGATGCCGAGGCCCATGCGCCCAAGGTCGCCCGAGGGCAGGCCGTCCTCCGTGGTGCGCCTCGTCCAGTGCTCGCCGCCGTCCATTGTCACGTAGAGGCCTGATCCGGGTCCACCAGAGCGGAAAAAGTCGGGCCAGCGGCGATGATCCCACATCGCCGCGATCAGCTTGTTCGGGTTGCTGGGATCGAGCACAAGATCGGCCGCGCCCGTGCGCTCATCGACGTAAAGCACCTTCGTCCAAGACTGCCCACCGTCTGTGGTCCGAAACACGCCGCGTTCAGCGTTCTCACCCCAGGTCGTGCCCATGGCGGCGACCCAGCACGTATCGGGGTCGCTCGGGTGAACGAGGATGCGGGAGATCTTCTCGGTGCCCTCGAGGCCCAGGTGTACCCAGCTCTTGCCGCCGTCCAGGGATCGGTACACGCCGTTGCCGACGGACGAGCTGTTGCGAGGGTTGGCCTCGCCGCTCCCGACCCACACGACTTCTGGCGACGCCTGGTACACCGCGATCGCGCCGATGCTTGGCACGGGCTGGTCATCCCAGAGCGCCGTGAACGTCAGGCCGTCGTCCTCAGTCCACCACAGCCCACCCGTCGCTGTGCCTACGTAGTAGCTGTTGGGGTCCGATTCGATGCCCTCGATCGCGGTCACCCGGCCGCTCATGCCTGCCGGGCCGATCGAGCGCGCAGACATCGAAGAGAAGCCCTCGCCGGGGTCCTGGGCAAGGGCCCGGGGGGCGAGGCTGGGGGCGAAGCTGAAGGCGAGGGCTAGGACAGCGCCGAGCGGCGCAGATTGGATACGTATCATGGCGGAGGGTTGAGGGGACAGTCGCCCAAGGTAGCCGCCACCAGGCCACGGGGGGGGAGGCCGTGCATAGCCATTACGGATGTCCCGGTCGGAGACGCCATCACCGGCCCGCCGGGTCCGCCACCGTCCCGTATGGCGTCCCTGCGCCTGTTCGTCGCATTGGTGACGTCATTCGCCCATCACATGGGGCGACCGTACGTCGTTGAAGCCTGGCGCTCGCCCGGTCGTCCATTCACGCAGCCGACGGCCTGACGAGGGACCCCACGGACCACCAACGGTCTATGCGTCTTCGAGGTAGCCGGTGATGTAGGCGGCGGTGAAACCCGTCGCGGGGTTGTAGCTCAGGTCGACGGTCGAGCCCTCGGCGACTGGGATTCCCGTCCAGAAATTCCAGGTATCGAGGGAGTTGCTGAGGAACTGGAAGCCCGTCGGCTGCCCGTCGATCACGAGCCCCACTTCACGGAATGCGGGGCCTGTGTTAGGGCCGGTTTCCCCGACCCCGACGATGACGAGGATCTTCCCCACCGGCACCGTGTAGAGCGGTGCGTCATGCTTGATGAAGACGAGGTCCCGCGCCGCCGGGCGGGCATGGAGATTTCCCGCCAGGACCGAATGGGGGCCAGGACGCTGAGGCCCGGTGGGGGTGGAACTGACCTGGGAGAAGCCCATGGTCACAGCGAGAAGAACGGCAGCGGCGCCGCCGATGGCGACGGAAGGCAGGTCGATCGTGAGGGAGCGGTTCATTCCCCCAGCCTACAGGTAGCGCCGATCTGTGCTGGCGACCGATGGCAGCCGCCCCGATCAAGCGTCCTCGGGGTAGGGCGCGCCGCAGACCGTCTGGGCTAGAATGCCCTGCATGAAGCAAGTTGTCGTCATCGCGCACGACCCAGCGTGGCTCGACACCTTCCACGCTCTACGTGCACGCCTCAAGCCGGCGCTCGCTGGCATTGCAAGCCGCATCGAGCACGTAGGAAGCACCGCCATTCCAGGTCTTCCGGCCAAGCCAATCGTGGACCTCGACGTGGTTGTAGGGGAAGCCGTCGACGTGCCGCGTGCGGTCCAGGCCCTTGAGGGGCTCGGGTACCGGCATCGGGGCGACCTCGGAATCGTGGGCCGCGAGGCCTTCCATGCCCCAGCGGACTCGACGGGCCACCATCTGTACGTCTGCGTGGAAGGGTGCCTCGCGCTGCGTAATCACCTCGCCGTGCGCGACGTGCTCCTAAGTGACGGGGAGCTCGCCCGCGAATACGGTGCGAAGAAGCTCGAGCTCGCACGACGTTTCCCCAATGACATGGACGCCTATGTCGAAGGCAAGTCCGAGGTCCTCGAGCGGATCCTCGCGCGCGGCGGCCTCGGGCAGGCGGATCTCGCGACGATCGAGCGCGCCAATCGGCGTCCCCAGTGACGGCGGGACAGGAACCAGAGCGTGGCGGCTACGCCTTGAAGTTCAATGCTGCCGGCGGCAGCACTCCGTCGGGTGACGATTGCCGGTAGGTCGAGCATGAACGGTGCGCCCGCGGGATCATCAGTAGAGCACGTGCATCCGCTGTCGGACCGTAACCGGTAGGTGCCCTAGAACTCGCGGGTCACGGGCGCAGGAAGCGGAGGCTGTGCGTGCATCCAATGTTCCACCTCGTTACGGGGGTGTTCGAGCTTAGTTTGCCTTGGGGAACTCGGCTAGCAGCTTGGCCGTCGCGTCGAGAATGCCAAGTGCGCAGGGCCAGATCTGCCGTAGAGTCGCCACTCGTCCATTCACCAAGGTGTTGCCCATGGGGTTCGAGTATGTCTAGATTTCACGCGATGCTGGCGACGGCTGTACTGTCGACCGGGATGGTTGCCGTTGAGATGTTCAGGCCGATTGACCAGGAGGCGAGGCCTGTTCAAGTGAGCACTGGAAACACTGGCCTCCGCGGCGACCCTCTGGCCATTGCGGACGCCAAGGCCATGGTGGAGACCATGGGAGGGGGAGCGATCTGGGCCCAGCTCAAGAGCCTTCACTTCGTTCACGAGTGGTACCCGTGCATGCGGGTGGACTCCTATGTCGAAAACGAAATACTCGACCTGACTGGTCCCCGTTCTTGGGCAGACCGAAAGAGCGAGATCGACCACTCACTTCGGGTGTATAGCCCCGAGGGACGGCACTGGACCGTGAAAAACGGATTGTTCGCCTACTCGGGCGACGGGACCCTGGAGGCCAGTCTGGCGAGGGCGCCGTTCAACTTCTATCAACTGGTCAAGGCGATCGCTGAAGGTGATTCCTTCTACGAGGTCCGTTTCGGTGAAGGGGACATTCCCGGGACGCGGCGGATCGAGTTCTACGGACCGAATGGAGACCTGGGTGGTTGGGTCATTCTGAACGCGAACAAGGAACCCATCGTCAAGGCGACACCGGTCTACAGATACACGCTTGGCCCATTGCAGCGCTTCGGCAATCTTCGTGTCCCCGCTTGGGGCGTCTACGACACCGGCTACACGCGCTATCAGATGATCTCCCTCGTAGGCGACAACCAACCCCCGGACTCTGCGTTGTTCCTGCCTCCCGGATAGATGAGCGCCCCGGGGAGGTACTTCCGCGAGCAGTGGGGCTGCTGCGTTGGTGCATGAATGGCGTTCCACCTACCCCCCCCTCGCGGAACTGCGACGGTCACCTTTGCTCCGGTTCCAGGATCACTTGGCACATGCACGTGGGCCGCCTGGACAGCAAGGTGGACGGTCTGCCAGAGTCGCTTGGAGTCACCGCGGACTTAGCAGCTCGCGGCCCGGGACAAGGTCCCCGTTGGGGGGCCTGGGGCGCACCCGTTGCACGCACAAGAGACCGAGGAACCAGCTGCGTCCAACGTGATGGATCGAAGTCCAGTCGCAAGGCTGGCCGGCGAGTGACCGGGGCACTTGAGGGCCGTGGTGCGGGCGGGGAACCGGCATCCCGATATTGGATTCACGCAACTGCGCTGCGGCGGAACGGCACGGGCGAGCGACCCTGGATGGGATAGCCTAGAATCCCCCAGGCTTTCCCTACTCGCTGTATTCCAAGCTCGCTCACCGAGGCACCCACATGATTTTGTCTCCAGCTCTTCTGGCGATCGCCGCCCAGACGCTGCCGATTCCCGATGCTCGTCCGGGAAGCGTTCGTCCACGGAACGCGATCGTGATTCTGGTGGATGATTGGGGCCTGGATATGCTCGAGGTGTACGGCGCGCCGGATTATTCAAGCGTGTGTCTCACGCGCCCGCCGACGCCGAACATCGACGCGCTTGCGGCCTCCGGTGTGACCTTTTTGAACGCGTGGGTTCAGCCCGTCTGTTCTCCCACGCGGGCTTCGCTCCTGACGGGGCGACAGCCCTTTCGGCACAAGATCGGTCGCGTCGTCGATCAGTGCGTTGGCCTGAACTGTCCGCCAGCGGACGCGCTCGACGACCAGGAGTTCACCATCCCGGAGATGCTGCATGAGGCCGCGCAATTGGGCCTCCTTCCGCGGTATGGAACGGCCGCCGTGGGCAAGTGGCACCTCGGTCCGGATCCCATGGCACCGATGAGGCAGGGGTTCGATCGCTACCGCGGGTCCCAACACAACATCGCGCGCTGGGACCGGCCGAACGAGACCTATTGCGCGTGGCTGAAGAACACGGACGGCACCTTCGGAATGAGCCAGACGTACGCGACGACCGACAGCGTCAACGAAGCGCTCTCGTTCATTGCAGGCCAAGGCAACGACCCGTGGTTCTTGTACATGGCGGTGCACGCAGGGCACAACCCATGGCACGTCCCGCCGGCCCATCTGGCTCCCAGCTACTTCTTAGACGACGGCAATGGCGGCTGCTACCACGCGCAGTCGCCCGGCTGTCCGGCCCAGCCGAGCCAGTGTCCGCCGGTCGCGTGCCCGCCCGCGGTCTGCCTTGAGGCCTGTGAGCTGCCGCTGACGGAGCCGACCCTGGACCAGATCGCTGCCCAGCGGCCGTACTACGAAGCCATGATCGAGGCGCTCGATACGGAGATCGGGCGACTGCTCTCAGGCGTGGACCTCTCGACGACGACTGTCTTCATCATGGGGGACAACGGAACGCCGGGATCCGTGACGTCGCCGCCATTCCTCGGCGATCGCGCCCTCGGGCTCCGGCCGAGATCGAAGGGTTCGATCTACCAGGGCGGCATCAACGTGCCGTTTATCGTGGCGGGCGCGGGCGTGCAGGGCTCGCGGCCAGGGCAGCCACAGCGCACGACGACAGAGATGATCCACATCGTCGATCTCTACGCGACCATCGCTGAACTCTTCGGGCTCGATGGGGTGACGCTGGAAGCTATCTCGCCGAATCCCCTCGATTCCGAGTCGTTCAGCCATGTCCTCGCAGGTCTCCCCGGGCCGGGACGTTCGACGCTCTTCTCGGAGGTCTTCAGGCCGAACTTCCCGACGAGCCAGGACCCTTGCCACCTCATCATCGACAGGACGCTGCGGAACCAGCGCTTCAAGCTGCTGCGCCACACCAACCTGCTCAACTGCAGCGGCCCGCCGCTGGAGGAGATGTACGACCTACACGCCGACCCATTTGAAGGTCGCGAGCTCATGCGGCAGGGTCTGCATCTCTTCCCGGGCATCGTCCGGGACAACTACCTCGCCCTGTCGGCGGAGCTCGACGCGATCCCGCTTCCATAGTCAAGGAGCGGCACGGGCACGGGACCCGTTCCTTGACTCACCTGCCGGTCGCGAATCCATGGGCGCTCCCACGGTCGATGGAGTCACCGTCCATCGCCACGGGCATGTCGAACAGGTCATAGGAGTTGGCGTTGGAATCCTCGAGACCCAGCCACCGCTGACAGGTCATCGCGTTCGCTCTCCGTCTGGTCGGTCAGGCCATCACTGGCCCCGACAACGGGGAGCCAACCCGGGTGGCGACGGCGAGGCGGGATATCTCTCGCGAGGGATATTCCTACGAGGGGTCACAAGGCGCGCTCGGGACCCAGCGCGGCGCTGAGTTGTTGACGGTCTAGCAAAGGGGCCAGGATGAGCTCCGGTGATCGTGCGCCTCGGGCCTAGCCAATCACACCCTTGAGAACGCGCGCAGCCTCGACGCCGGTCAGGCGAAGGTCTAGGCCGCGGAAGTCGTACGTGAGCCGCTCATGGTCGAGGCCGAGGAGGTGGAGGATGGTTGCGTGCAGGTCGCGCACGTGGACCTTGTTCTCGACCGCGTTGTAACCGAGGGGGTCGGTGGCGCCGTAACGCGTTCCGCCGGGAATGCCTGCGCCGGCCATGAGGTAAGAGAAGGCCTTAATGTGATGATCCCGGCCGTCGCCCTGACCCATGGGCGTGCGTCCGAATTCGCCACCGAAAAGGACGAGGGTGTCCTCGAGGAGCCCGCGCCGTTTGAGATCCGTGAGGAGTGCGGCGGCGGCCTGATCTACCTCCCGTGCCGTGATCTCCATCGACTTCTTCACCGCGCCATGGTGGTCCCAACCGCGGTGGTACACCTGGATGAACCTTACGCCGCGTTCGGCGAGGCGACGTGCAAGGAGGCAGTTGCTCGCGAAGGACCCATCGCCTCCCTCGGTGCCGTACAGGTCGAGGACCTCACGGGGCTCATTCGCCAGGTCGACGAGCTCTGGTACTGAAGCCTGCATCCGGAACGCGAGCTCGTACTGCGCGATCCGCGTGAGGGCCTCGGGGTCGAGCGAGTGCCTGTGCTGGTCGGCGTTCAGCGCCCCAATGGCATCGACCACGTCCCGTTGACGTTCCCGGTCGACGCCATCTGGGTTGCCGACGTAAAGGACGGGGTCACCGACCGACCGCAATTCCACGCCCTGGAAGCGGGACGGGAGGAAACCCGAGTGCCACTGGCGCGCCGCGATCGGCTGGGATTGCCCCCCCTTACCGACCGACGTCAGCACCACGAACGCAGGCAGGTTCTCGTTGAGCGAGCCGAGGCCGTAGTGGACCCACGACCCCATGGACGGACGGCCAGCCAGGGTCGAGCCGGTGTTGAAGAGTGTGTGGGCGGGGTCGTGGTTGATCTGGTCGGTCTGCAAGGAGTTGACGATGCAGAGGTCGTCCACGACGCTGCCGAGCTTCGGGAATAGCTCGCAGAGGCGCTGACCGCTCTGGCCGAATGCCTTGAAGGGGAAGCGCGGCCCCAGGCAACGGAGCTGCTGCCCCTGGAGCTGCGCGAGCTGCTCGCCTTTGGTGAAGGACGCTGGTATCAGCTCGCCGTCGAGCTTCGCGAGCTCTGGCTTTTCGTCGAAGGTCTCGAGGTGGCTCGGCCCGCCCGCCATGTACAGGTGGATGACGCGCTTCGCGCGCGGGGCTCTCGGAGCCCTTGGGCCCGGGGCGTTGAGGGACGCGAGGGCCGCCTGGCCTAGACCCGCCGCCGCACCACCGAGGAACGTGCGACGCGAGAGAGTCAGGGGGTCGAATTGGAAGGGGTGGCTCATCTAATCCCTCACGATGGTCTCGTGCAGGTTGAGGACGACACGCGCAGCGGACGTCCAGGCGGCGTGCTCGTGGGGCGCCAGCGACTCGTCGCGCGGCGAGGCACCCACGCTGAGCAGCTTGCGTGCTTCGTCCCCGTTGGCGGCGTAGTGAATCCGGTGGGACGTCACCAGCTGGGCAATGGAATTCAGCTCAGTTTCGCGTGGATCTCGCTGGAGCACGCGGCGCCAGAGCCATGTGACCTGGGCCGCAAGGGACTCCTCATTGCTGCGGAGCAGCTCCCCGGCGAGGACCCGCGCGGCCTCGGTGAAGATGGGGTCGTTGAGGAGCGCGAGCGCCGCCTGGGGCGTGTTCGACCTCGGCCGCTCGCAGGTGCAACGTTCTCGGCTCGGCGCGTCGAACGCGAGAAGGCTCGGGTGCAGGTATTGGCGCTGCCAGTGCCCATAGAGCGCTCGACGATAAAGGTCGTCCCCGGTGGAGGCGACGTAGACCCGCGCGGGGAAGTTGAGGTGGGACCAATACCCCTCGGGCTGGTAAGGGCGGACGCTTGGACCCCCGACATCGCGGACCAACAAACCGCTTGCCGCGAGAGCCCCATCCCGGACGAACTCCGCGTCGAGTCGGAAACGCTCTTGGCGCCCGAACCACACATTTCCGGGGTCCGCGGTGGAGCTTGTGGTGACGGCTTGGGCGTAGGTCGAGGACGTGACGATCGTGCGGATGATGTGCCGGAGATCCCAGCCGGAGTTGACGAGTTCCAGCGCCAGATGGTCGAGCAGCTGTGGATGGGTGGGGGCGGCCCCCTGCACTCCGAAGTCGTCGAGGGATTCCACTAGCCCGCGGCCGAGGAGCAGTCGCCACACCCGATTGACGAGCACACGCGCCACCAACGGGTTGTCGCCATCCACCAGCCAGTGTGCGAGGTCCAGCCTCGTCGGGCGGGCGCCGGCGCTCTCGATGGCGCCGAGGGCCAGTGGGACGAATGGCCACACGACGGCGCCCGACTCATCCATCCAGTTGCCACGGGGCAACACGCGTGTCATCATCGGCTCCACTGCCCGTGTCTGAAGCACCAGCGGGATCTCCGCTCGCAGTGCATCGCGCGCTTTCATCAGGTCGGCGCGCTTGGCGCGCTCGTCCGCCAGCAACGGTGTCAGCGATCGGTGCAGCGCTTTGAGCTCGGCGCGCTCGAGTTCGGTGCGGCTTGCGGCGTCACCTGCGATGAGTCCCCGGAGCCGTGGACCCAGGGCGCGCCGGCCCTTCGCCGCGGTGTAGGTGACGCGCCAGGAGCCAAGGGTGTGCTGCGACCCGTACTCCTGCCGCAGGACGATCTCCATCCGGCCTGGCTCACCGGTTTGGGGGACGGGGCTAGGCTGGGCCAGCTCGAAGATCGCCTCCGCCGGAGTCCCCGCACCTTCCATCATCACGGCCCAGCCCGCGCCGCCGAACTCGCCGTCGAGCGCACGAGAAACCGCGTAGCCGGGCTGTTCATACGACGCGCTCACGCCTGCCATCGCGACGGGCTTGCCATCGAGGAATAGCTCGAACTCGGTCAGGACGAGGTTGCCATTCTTGGCGCGTCCGGGACCCTCGCGGGCGAGTGAAGCGTGGGGGAAGAGCTCAAGGCGAAGCGCCCTGATGGGCCCCTCAGGAAGCGCGAAGGACAAGCGATACGTGTCCCGCTCTGGTGCCTCCCCCGAGGCCACGAAGACGCCGTCCGCATTCATTTCGGCACGTGTGCCTTCGTCCGCCTGGAACGAGAGGCCCTGGGGCACCGGCCATTCCTCCGTGCGAAGCGAGTTCTCCCACTCTTCGCGGTCCGCCACCAGCCCGGGGGAGTCCTTCGTGAGCAGATCATCGAGCGCATCGATCTTGGACTCGATCTCACGGAGCGCCTCCTCCTGGGAGGCGGACGGCACCTCCAGCTCGGGCTTGAAGTTGTTCCGACCCGACTGCGAATACACCCCAACCTGCTCGATGTCGGCGAAGAAGGCGCCCATTCCGTAGAACTCGCGTGTGGACAGCGGGTCGAACTTGTGGTCGTGGCATTCGGCGCAGCCGAGCGTCGTCGCAAGCCAGACTTCTGAGACGTTGCGTACGCGATCCGCCGTGTAGCGCGCAAGGAACTCCTTCGGCTGCGAGCCGCCCTCGCGTGTGATCAGGTTCAGCCGGTTGTACGCGGCCGCCACCTGCTGTGAGCGTGTGGCATTCGGGATGAGGTCGCCCGCGAGCTGCTCGACCGTGAACTGGTCGAATGGCATGTTGCGGGCGAAGGCGTCCAGGATCCAGTCGCGGTATGGGCTGACGTTCCAGGTGTTGTCGGCGTGGATCCCGGTCGTGTCTGCGAACCGGACGTGGTCAAACCAGAATGTCGCCAGGCGCTCCGCGTGATGGGGAGAATCGAGCATCTGCTCCACGAGCACCGACCAGGCTGCGCTGCTTGGGTCGGCGGCGAACTCTTGAACCTGCTCGTAGGTGGGAGGCAAACCGAGCAGGTCAAAACTCAGCCGCCGAACCAGAGTGCGCGCGTCCGCGCGCGGCGCCGGCTTGATCCCCGCGGCCTCCAATCGCGCGAGAACGAAACGATCGATCTCGTTGGAGAGCCACTCCTCGTCATTCACGGCGGGGGACTCCGGTACGCGCGGAGCTTCATAGGCCCAATGCACGTCGAAGGGGGCGCCCGATGCGATCCACTTTTCGAGGACCTGGACCTCGTTGCCCGCGAGTGGTTCGTGGTGGGGGCCCGGTGGCATCGGGTCCAGATCGTCACGGATCCGAAGGATGAGCTCACTCGCCTCGGGGTTGCCGGGAACGATCGCTGGGAACCCATCGCGCTCAGCTACCGCGTCGGCGCGACGGTCCAGCCTAAGGTTGGCCTCGCGTGTCGCGCTGTCCGGGCCATGGCACGAGTAGCAGCGGTCAGCGAGGATCGGCCGCACATCACGGCCGTAGTCGATGTCCTGGGCCCACAGGGCTCCCGGCGTCAGCACCAGCGGGGCCACCAATCTCATCGCCCATTGTCTCAGGCCGGAACCAATCGTCATGGGAACAACCTACCACGCGGGACGGGGCTTCCGATGGCTCACGGGGGGGGAGTGCGAGCAATGGTCAGTGCAGAGAGGGCAGTCGCGACCCGTGGGTCAACGGCGGCGCTCGGTGCGTAGAAGGCGAGGCTAACTGGGCACTGAGTGCCGCGTTCCAAGCGCTCGAAGCTCGCGATGGAGACGGTAGGGCGTCGGGCGTGTTCGGCAGTGGCAATGGAGACGTGTAGCCAAGTGGCACTCGCTGCAGAAGGGCTGCGCGCCCGGAGACGCAACGGCGTCCGGCGAGATCATTGACCCTTGCGCCCCCTTGTTCGAGTTGCGCTGAACCGCTGGCGCGGTGTCATTGGTGAGGGGCCCTCGCCCTATGCTGGGGCCATGGTCCCACCACGCTTCATGCTTCCATTGTGCGCCGTTTTCTTGGCTGTCGCCGCGACCGCGTCGGCCCAGGGTCGCCGCGACGCCTCCAGCCAGGACGGCATGGTCGTCACGATCTCGCCGGACGCCTCCGATGTGGGTGCTGACGTTCTCGCCCGGGGTGGCAACGCCGTCGACGCGACGATCGCCACGGCTTTTGCCCTGGCGGTCACGCATCCGAGTGCGGGCAACATCGGCGGGGGTGGGTTCATGCTCGTGCACCCTAGCGACGGCAGCCCGCCCGTTTTCATTGACTATCGCGAGAAGGCGCCGCTCACGTCCACCGAGGACATGTACATCGAGGGGGGGAGCCGCAAGTCCCATCGATTCGTCGGCGTGCCCGGCACCTGTCTCTTATACACATCTCCGAGCCCACGAGACTAGGCAT
>CAJXRJ010000075.1 GCA_913058555.1 uncultured bacterium | reverse complement strand
CCAGCGCGGGGAGGGCTTCGGCCGGCCCCTGCGCTCCGTGGGCGCGGGGCTGCGCATCGGGTCCAATGCGCTCCTGGGGAACGGCGTCCTGCGCCTCGACCTCTCGTTCCCCCTCGATGAGCTCGACGGGATCTCCTACGACCCGCTGCTGTCCTTCACCCTAGGTCAGGTGTTCGGCATTCGCTGAAGACAGAAAAGGCCCGCGGCGAGGATCTCGCCGCGGGCCTTTTCATCGTCGGTCTTGCCGGCGATCCAATCCAAGCGGGATCAAATCACGGAAGGACGAAGCCCGGGGGCAGGAGGACCGAGTCGATCACATGGATCACAGCGTTGTTCGCAAGAACGTTCGCTGTGGCGATCGGCGCGTCGACGTTGTCGCCCATGCCGGGGTTGGTGGAGAGGGTGATCCCGCCCATCATGTCCGCGGTGATCGTGATCGCGTTGCCCGTGAAGACCGTGTCGACAGTGGCAAGGGTCGCGAGCTCATCGGACTGGATCGCGTCCGCGACGACGTGGTAGCTGAGCAGGTCTGCCAGCTCGGCCTCTTGGCCAACGCCGAAGATCGTCGTGGTGGGGTTGTCGACGAGGAACTGCGTGAATGCGGCGTCCGTCGGGGCGAAGATCGTGAAAGGACCGGCGCCCTGGAGCGTCGCGGTCAGGCCCGCGTCATCAACCTCTTGGACGAGGGTCGCGAAGCCCGCGGCCGTGGCGACAGCGATAGCGTCGCCCGGATCGGTGATCACACCGTCGATGGCGTGGATCAGCCCGCCGGTGGCGGGGCGGTTGAACGATGTGATGGCGTTGCCGTTGACGGCGGCGCCGGTCATGGAATCAAAGGAGACGAAGAGTCGCTGACCACCGTCGGCCGCGGCGTCGCCGGCGGTGACGAGGGCGCTTGCGATGTTCGTCGTGGCCGGGATCAGGTGGTTCGCGAGGAGCGCGTCACGCTCGGTCTGGTTGTTCTCGTAGAACGTGAGGTCGTTCGGGGCCATCAGGGCCGCGAAAGCCGCGTCCGAGGGAGCCAGCACCGTGAAGTTGCCCGCATCGATCGTCGCCGCAAGGCCTGCGGAACGGCCGATGAGGTCCACGAGGGTGGTGAAGCCCTCGGTGGTCAGGGAGGAGCTCACCGACTCGTTCGGAATGCGCAGGACCGTGTCCACGATGTGAACGATGCCGTTCGAGGTCGTGTTGTCGGCGCTGGAAACCCGAGCGTTGTTGATGAAGAGATCCGTTCCGACCGCGTCAACGATGACGTTGGAGGTCTGGAGCGTCGGGGCGTTCATGCCCGCCAAGGCCGTCACGGCCGTCGAGTCTTGCTCGCCGGCAAGGGCGTGGTAGTTGAGCAAGGCCTGCAGGTCGAGGACGTTGGCCGGATCCTGAAGGAACGTCAGCGTCGCCATGGGCAGGGCTGCAAAGGCCGCGTTCGTGGGCGCAAGCAGCGTATAGCCGCCGACCAGATCGTTAAGCGTCGTTGCGAGGCCCGCGTCCTGAATCAGTGTGGCGGTGGTCGTCAGACCAAGGGCGTTGAGGCGCGACAGAACGTCCTGGGCAGCGGGAGCGGGGGCGCTGTCGTCGTCACTGCTGCACCCAGAGAGAGCGAGAGTGGCAGCGACGGACAGGCCGAGAAGAGTACGGGGATTCAGATTCATCCGAATAGGGACCCAGGGGGAGAGGATCCGATCAGGTTGGAGGACCGGGAAGGCGGCGAAGTCGCCGCGCGGCTTCCGTAGGATTCGGCGTAAGTGCCGAGCTTGGATGCGACAACATTGAGCATGAAGGCGCATACATTGCAGATGAACAGAGCGTCACATCGAGCCCGTCCCTGCACGCCTTCGACACGTGGATGCCCTCGTCGAAATCGATAAGGGCCACCCTGAGGGTCGAAGGGCCACGGAAGTCGCAGAAGCCTACGGCCATGGGGGTCCGCCCCACGCCGAATTCGCCCTAAGCCCCAGCGCCTCTGACGATTCGTGCACAGACCCCCCATCCTTGGTGCCTGTCCCAGGGACTACAATCCGCGCGATGCTTGAGGACCAACCGTACCAGTGCCCCTGTTGCGACTTCTATTCCCTGCCGTCCCGCGGGGGATTCGAAGTTTGCCCGGTCTGCTACTGGGAAGACGACGGTCAAGATATGGATCGACTCGATGAAGAGTCTGGCCCCAATCACATCACGCTCCGGGCGGCGCGCATGAACTTCGAGCGCATCGGAGCCTCCGATGCCTCCGCCGTTTCCCTCGTGGCAAGCCCTGGGGAACGGGCAGGCCTACGAAGGGAGCAGCGGGCCACTTATCACTGACCCGCGCTCCCCGGTTCGTTGGCTGGCTTCCTGACCCGCGAACGGATCGATCAGCCCTGTTCGGCCTGGATCCGCGTACCGCGGATCTCGCGGGCAAGCTGCGACACAACGCCCGCGACCTCCCCGTAGAAACCGTCGACCGCCGCCATTTGGACGAGGCAGGGGTCGATCCAGGTGAGGTGCTGCTCGGCGATTTCGTCGGCCACCCATGGCGCACGCTCCACCGAAGCCGCCCAGAGATGCAGGATCGAGCCGAGGTGATCGACGGGCGCCCCACGGGTGAGCGCCTTATCGAACTCAAGGGCTGCGCTCTCCGCCAAGGTGCGGATCCGGCCCGCGATGGCCCCTTCATAGCGCCCCTCGGTCCAGAGGGACGCGATGGGTGGAGCCCCGCCACCATCCGGGCGGAGGAGGGCGGCATGGAACTGGGCGCCCAGCTCATCGAGCACGCCCTCACCGGTCCCTTCGGGCGCCGTGAGGCCCAGGGGCCCGAGCAGCGCGGCCGCTTCGGGACCCTGGAGCGCCTCGAGTCGATGGGCATCGAGCTCCACCACGAGGAGGTCCCCGAAAAAGCGCGCCGCCCCAGCCAGGGCGATGGCCTCTTCGGGCCTTGTCGCTGAAGCAGCCATCAGGTGATCTTCCGCACAGTGACAACCGTGTCGTGGAACGCCTGCTGGCCGGAGATCGGATCGGCCGCGATGGGCAGGATCGCATTCTGCGCCCAGCCGTTGCCGCGGTTCTTCACCCACTTCGAAGGGTCGCCCTTCGAGTCGTCCTGCCACCACATGTTGCGCTCCCAGTCGGGGTCGCGGTAGCCGGCGAGGTCCATGCCTTCGGCCCTCGAGCCAAGGTTCTCGTTCCCCTTCTTGCCCTGGGCGACGCTGGTGTACTCCCAGTGCCCAAGGGAGTTGGAGATCGCGATGGCCTTCGGATGCACGGCGGGAGTGATCCACACGGCGATGCGGAGCTTTTTGTCAATCTCACCGCTGCCGAGCCCGAGGCCGGGCGTGAGCTTGGCGAGGTAGAGCGAGCGATGTCCGGTGAGTTCGATGAAGTCGCCGTCCTTCAGGCCAAACTTCGCCGCGGTCTCCGGGTGCATCCACGCGGGGTTCGAGTGCACGATCTCCGCGCACCACTTCAGGTTCGCCGTCCGGCCGTGGTTGTGCACGTTCCACTTGAACGACGTCATGACGAGCTGATCGTCCGACATGTCCTGATGCTCGTCGATGGGCGAGTACTTCGGCCACGGGTAGATGTCGTACTCGTGCCCCTTATGGTAAGCCGGGCGGTTCTTGCCCTTGCTGTTCGCGAGCTTGGTGAGCTCATCGGTGTCCTCGTTGCGACCGGTCTTGGCCACGAACTCGGAGTAGATCTCCATCTTCCGGCTCGGGGTCTTGAAGCCGCGCACGTCCTCGCCATCCACACGAATGCCGATGCCCTTGCCGTCCTTGGTCCAGACGTACGTGCCCTCATCGAACTGGGCACCGTCGAGGTCCTCGGGCGAAAGCGGCCGAAGGTAAGGCTCGAAGTAGGGCGCTTCCTTGGGATCTTCAAACGCGCCAACGCGCTCGAGGAAGTCCATGGGCGAAGCGTCTTCTGATGGACGGTAGGGCACGTTCTTGACCCACTCCGCCATGTAGTCACGCAGGGGCATGTCCGGGTAGGCCTTGGCCATCGAACCGCCCACGCGGCGGGCGATCTCCGGGAAGATCTCGCGCACGTCCATGGCCTCGCCGAGGGACTCCACCATCGGACGGCGCATCGAGAGGTACGGCTTGAGGTTGTACGCCCCGCGGGCGTCCACATCCCAGCGCTCCATGTAAGTGGCCCACGGGAGGACCATGTCCGCGAGGGAACCCGTTTCGTTGAGGAATGGGTTGATGCACACGTGGAAACCAATGGCCTCCTCGTCGAGCATCACGGACTGGGTCACGTCCATCTCTGGCCACGTGAGCGGCGAGTCCAGGTTGTACGTCATGTACACCTGGATCTTGGCGCGCTTTGTCTTCAGGTACCAGTAGACGATCTCCCCCACCTTCATCGTGTTCCAGACGTTCGCGAGGGCGAACTCCGGGGGGTCGGCGAGGATGGACGGCGTGTTCGGCTTCGCGGGCCCCTTGGGCGGTGCGAAGCGCTTCTTGTCGTAGCCGCCCGTGAACATCCAGTTGAAGCCGCCGGGCTTGCCGACGCTGCCCACGAGGGCGTTTAGAAGGATGATCGCACGGTCGTTCCAGTACCCGTTCACGTGGGCGGAGGAACCGCGGTTGCACATGGTCGTCGCCCGCGGCGCGGCCGCCGCGAACTCCCGCGCGATACGCGCTATGTCGACGGCGGGCACGGTCGAGATCTTCTCCGCCCAGGCGGGCGTGTAGGGCTCCATCTCGGCCTTGAGATCCTCGATCGTGACGTTCGTCCAGTCGCTCAGGAAGCCCTCGTCGTAGAGCTCCTCAAAGAGGATCGTGTGGGCCATCGCCAGGGCCACGGCACCGTCGGTGCCGGGACTCGGCATGAAGAACTCGTCCGAGTTGCCAGCCGTGTTCGACATGCGCACGTCGAAGGTGACGAGCTTGGCGCCGTTCTCGAAGCGGCCCCGCTGGAGGCGCACGGCCCCGGCGATGTGGCCCTGGTGGGCCTCGAACATGTTCGAGCCGAAGTTCAGGATGTACTTCGAGTGCTCGTAGTCCCCGAGGTCCCAGTCGGACTCAAAGAGGTACGTCAGGTTCGCGGCACGGCGCGCCGCAGAGCATAGACCCCGGTGGTTGAGCGCGGTGTTCGTGCCAAAGGCCCGCAGGAAGTTGGCGACGGCGTCCTTGGTGCGGCTGCGGCCCTGGTGGAAAGCAAACTCTTCGAGCTTCCCGCTCTCCTGAACGCCGCGCAGGCGCTCAGCGACCTCGTCGAAAGCTTCATCCCAGCTGATGCGCTTCCACTTGCCTTCGCCGCGGGCGCCCACGCGCTTGAGCGGATAGAGCAAGCGCTCCGGGTGGTACTGATGATTGAGGCCAGCCTGCCCCCGGGCGCAGAGCTTGCCGCGGGAGTTGGGGTCCGCAGGATTGCCCTCGATCTTGATGATGCGGCCTTCTTTGACAATGCCGGTGATCCCGCAGACCGTCGAGCAAAGCTGGCACATGCCGTGGATGCGATCCACGTTCTTGTACTTGTCCGGGTCGGGGAAGCGCGTCTTCTTATTGGGGCCAGGGAGCGGGCAAACACCCGGGGCCTTGGCCTCATAGGGATTGCCAGCGCCGGCTTTCCAGACGCTCAGGTTCTCGTCAGCCGTCGGGGGACGTCGGTCCTGGCGACCGGCCTTCTTCTGCCCCTCGGTTGCGCAGCCCGCAAGCCCTGCGGAGAACGCAGCGCCCAGGGCCAAGAAGCCGCGGCGGCTGGTGACCTTCGATTCACTTTGGGAAACCATTAGCGACCCTCCCCATTCGATTGATCCTTCGATTCATTCTTTGAGCGTGCCGCGTCCGCGGGGTGCGCCACACGGTCATGGGGCGGCGTGGATTCCTGCCACTCGTAGACCGAGTAGGCGTCCGGGTGGTAGCTCTGGCCCTCGCCGGGAATCTTCGACTCCCACTCTTTGACGCGGTGATTCTCGTCGGTGGCGTACCAGGTGCGTGGCTCGGTGCCTTTCTCCTTGCGGAGCTGCTCCAGGGCACCCTCTCCCTCGAGCACGGTTTTCATCCGAGAGACCTTGGAGTCGGGATCGTTCAGGTCCCCGAAGATGAGCGCGTCGCTAGGACACGTCGATACACACGCTGGCTCCATGCCCTCGTCCACGCGGTGGGTGCAGTTGTGGCACTTGACCGCTTGGTTGGCGACGGGGTCGATGTAGATCGCGCCGTAGGGACAGGCGTCCTTGCAGCTGGCGTGGCCCGAGCACTTGTCGTAGTTGACCTGGACCGAGCCGCCGGCCCCCTTATGGAGCGCGCCACAGGGACAGGCTTTGATGCACGGCGCGTCCTCGCAGTGCTGGCAAGCCATCGGCGCCATGATGCGTGCCACCGCTCCGTTCTCGCGCTGGTGGTCGTGGTAGACCGTCTGGCGGATGTAGTTGCCGAGCGGCACGTCGTTCTCAGCCTTGCAGGCGACCTCGCAGGCGTGGCATCCGAAGCACCGTCGCGTGTCGACGATCCAGCCGTAGGCCTTCCCGTCGTCGGGGGCCGTCATGCGGTCCTTCCAATGCTCTTCGGGCATGAAGAGGTCCTCCCGCAAGCCCGATTTCGCCTGCGGTGCAGTGGGCCCCGCGTGGGCCGAGGCGGCTCCAATCCCGCCGGCAGCTGCGGCAGTGAGTCCTTGCTTGAGGAGCTTACGCCGCTCCGGATCAGTCGGCTGGTCGCCGGCCGTGTTCGTTTCTTCGGTCACCTATGGATTCCGACGAGCCCTCCTTCTGCTTTGTGGGAAGAGACAAGGGGGGCGTGTGAATCGGTTCGAGGTGGAGGGCGCGCCGGGGCCTAGTTAAGGATCCCTCGAACGCGCAATTCGGACACGCCGCCACTCACTTCCAAACGTCAGCTGAAGCCGGAACGGCCCATGAAGACAGTGGGCCCCGATCGGCGCAGGGGCGCGGCCGCGAGCCAACACGACGGGAGCCGACCCTGGGGTGCGCTCGGGCGGGGGGCGCACGCCATCCTCAGGGGCGAATCGATCTCGACGTGGGCGTTCACGTAGAGCACTCTGTCAGCGCCGCCCCTTCCCGTCAACCGGCTGGATGCACCGGCGCGCCAATCCCATGGTCACGCTTCCGTATCTTTCAGGTTATGCACCCAAGCTTCAGGCCGAAGCATTGGCTCTCCTTGAGGCTGGCGAACTCCGACCGCGGCTCGAATCCCGCTACCCCGACCGCCACCAGGTTCGCTCGAATCGCGATCTGTCGCAGTACGTCCAGGACCTGAAAGCGGACACCATGCGCACCGCAAGGCCGCTGGAGGGCGCCACCTACGACGACAAGCTGCGGGTGATCGAAGGCGCCCTCGGACTGCATACCACCAAGACTCAATCCCACGGGTCCAAGCTGAAGAAGCGCCGCTCGATCCGCATCGCGAGCCTCTTCAAGGACGTGGCCCCCGAGTTCCTGCGCATGATCGTGGTCCACGAACTCGCGCACATGAAACACTTCGATCACGACCGGGACTTCTACCGGCTCTGCACTCACATCGAACCCGACTACCACCAGTACGAGCTGGACCTCCGTCTCTACCTGACGGCCCAGGAATGGCCTGAGTAAGAGGTGTGCCCGGGACGAGAGGGCCCCGAGGCGAGGACCGTGACGCGCGTGGCGCCACGTCGCACCAAAGGGAGAGGGAGCCCCATGATCGGCCCCCGCACTCCTCCACCCAGAGCGCAAGGGACCAAGTCGCGGTCACTCCTGAACAAGGTCCCGGGCGGCTTGCTGCATGTCCTCGTGAATGTCGAACTCATCGACGATCTCCTCCCCGATGAGCTGCTCGAAGACGTCCTCTAGGGTCACCACACCCTCAAAGCCACCGTACTCGTCCGCGACGGCGACCATGTGCCGTCGCGAGCGGATGAACTCGGCCATGAGTTCGTGGGCAGGCATCGCCTCTGGTACGACGGCAAGGGGCTTGATCAGCGTGCGGATGGGCGTGTCCTTCGACCCCTCGATGGCGGCCTGCAGGATGTCGCGACGGAAGACGACGCCCACCACGGAGTCGGGGCTGCTGTTCTCTGTCACGGGGAATCGGCTGTGCACCCACTGGGTTCCCTCCGCCGTGACCTCCCCCACCGTCAACGATGCGTCAAGGGTCGTCACGACCGTGCGGGGCGTGCGTAGCTCACCCGCCGTGGCTTGGTCCAGACGCAGCGCGCCCTTGAGCCAACGGTGCTCGTCTTTGCGAACGCCACCTGCGGTCAGGGCGAGCTTCGAGAACAGAACGATCTCGTCTTCGCTCGGGCCATCGGTGTCGGCGCCGCCGGTGAGCCAACGCATTACGGTCTTCGACGGCCGGGCGATGGGATAGCTGATCCAGACCATCCATTGAATCGGCGTCGAGACGCGCGGCCCAAGGGATTGGGCGTAACGGACACCGAGGCTCTTGGGGATGATCTCGGTCAGGCCGAGCACCAGGAAGGTGAAGACGGCGGCGAAGATCGCCACCGATTTGTCGGTGTTGTAGTAGTCCTTCACCATCGCGCCGCACACGGCGGAACCGATCGTATGCGCCACCGTGTTGATGGTCAGGATCGCCGCGATGGGCTCCTCGACGTTCTCGCGCAGGGCCGCCAGGCGCTTCGAGCCCGGGGATCCGTCGCGCTTGAGGAGCTCAAGCTGCGAGGGCGTGATGGAGTAAAGGGCCGCTTCGAAGAGCGAACATAGGAACGAAGCGAAGAGCGTGAGCCCCGCAACGATCAGGATAGGTGTCACTGGTTAGCCGACGTCTTGGACGTAGTAGAGGAGGAGGTAGCCGATCAACATCGCGGCGACCCACACCATCATGACGCCTGTGGGCCAAGTTTTGGTCATCACACCGTAGGGACCCGCGTTGTTTCGCATGTAGTAGTCGATTCCCTTCAGCCTGCCCACGGCAAAGCGCTTGGCGCTGGCGAGGGCCAGGGAGCCTGCGGCCGCGGATCGACGCCAGGCCCGGAGGGCCGGCCGGCGAAGGATCCAGTCACTATCGAGGTTCGTGGAGTGCAGTTCAGGGGGGTAGAGCCCGCTGCGCTGGAGCCACGTGAAGGCCAGGGCGCTGAAGAAGAGCAGCTGGAGCTGCGTCAGCACGTGGGTGACGTCGTAGGGGTTGTAGCTGTTCGGGAACGGCAACAGCTTGTAGAGCGTCGCCCCCGGGAAGGTCCCGATCACCACGCAGAGGGTCGCCGCCAGCCCCATGGCGAAGAGCTGGTTCTTGGGCGGATCCGTGGCCGGGATCTTCGAATCGTGGCCGTAGAAGGCGAAGAACGGGATCTTGATGCCGGCATGGTGGAATACCCCCGCCGCGGCAAAGAGGAGGATGAACCAGACCCAGGTCAGGTGCACCTCAGGATCCAGGCAGGCCGCCATGATCATGGACTTCGAGACGAAGCCGCTGAAGAGCGGGAAGGCCGAGATCGAGGCCGCCCCCACCAGGCAGAACCGCGCCGTCCAGGGCATGGTCTTGGCAAGGCCCCCCAGATCGCTAGCGTGGATCTTGCCCGTCTGCTGGAGGACGCTGCCCATGGTCATGAACAGGAGACCCTTGAACAGGACGTCGTTGAAGGCGTGGGCCACTGCCCCGTTGACCGCGAGGTCCGTGCCGATACCAATTCCGACCAGCATGAAGCCGATCTGGTTGATCATCGAGTACCCGAGCACCCGCCGCATGTCGTTCTCGATCACGGCGAAGAAGATCGGGAAGCCCGCCATGATGGCGCCGATGATCACGAGCTCGTGCTGGCCCGGGAACATGCGGGCCAGGCAATAGACCGCGGCCTTGGTCGTGAAGGAGCTGAGCCAGACCGCCCCCGTGGGCGTGGCCTCCGGGTAGGCGTCCACGAGCCAGGTGTGCAGGAACGGGAAACACGCCTTGGTGCCGATCCCGAGCAGGATCAGCCAGGCCCCTGGCGCCGACATGCCCTGGGCCTTGACGGCGTCCGCGACGGCGCTGAGGGTGATCTCACCGGTCGCCGATTGGAACCACGCGATGCCGCCCAGGAGCAGGAGCCCAGAGACGATCTGCCAGCCGATGTAACGGTTGCCCGCGCGCCAAGAGCGGTCGGTACCACGCCCCCATACGAGGAACGCACTCGAGACCGCCATGACCTCCCAGAAGAGGAACAGGCTGATCAGGTCCCCGGCTGCGACCGCGCCGATGGCGCTGCCCGCGTAGAGCAGTGATGCGGCGTGTTGCCCAGGCCGGTCCACGTGCATCGAGAAGAGGCCGCCGATGAAGGCCGCCACGTGGAATAGCACCAGGAACAGGAACGACATCTCGTCCGCCTGGAAGAGCGTCAGCTCATGGCCGACCACGCTGGCCGTCACGGTGGCGCCCTTCGGCATCAAGACCAGGTTCGCGAGCCCGAGGACCGGCACGAGGGCCAGGATCGGGCCGCGGGTCTCTTTCCTCGCGACCGCCATGAACAGCGCGCCGAGGAAGAAGATCAGAAACGGTGGCAGAGCGCTCATTGCTCGTCCTCCGGGGTGTCGTAGTACGACTCGTCACGCATCAGGACCTTGCGCATTTCCTTGGCGACCAGCACCAAGACCACGCAGCCCACGAAGCCGTAGACGGGGTAGAAACCCGGTAGGTCGTCCACGCCAGGGTGGGTGTGTCGCTTCACGAAGAAGTCGGCGATGAAGAGCACCACCGAGCACCCGAGGAAGATCTTGATCTGCTTGGCCGTCTTAGGGCTAAGAGGCCCTGTGAAGTCGTGCTCAGGGGGATGATCGGTCGAATGATCGCCGTCGCCAGAGCCGCCCTGGGATTGGGAACCCTTGTGGGGACCGCTCACGGTGCCACCTCCGATATGCGCTGGATCAGGTCGTAGACGAAGGCCGGCTGGACAAAGAGCAGCACGGTCAAGGAAGCCGTGGCGACCATGGCAATGCGCGAGGTCATCGGCGCCTCCCCGTGGGGATGGGCCAGGGCCTTCTCGGACAGCGGCCGCAGGAACGCACGCATGGGGATCGACAGGAGGTACACGATGTTCAGGAGCGAACTCACGAGGAAGGCTCCAACGAGCACCCACTCCCCCGCCTCAGCCGTCCCCTGGACCAGGAGCAGCTTGCTCCACATGCCCCCCGCGGGCGGCAGTCCGATGATCGAGAGCGCGCCCACAAAGAAGCATGCCATGGTGATCGGCATGCGTTTGCCGATGCCGTCGAGCTCTGAGACGTTCTTGATATGCGCCGAGATGAGGATCACCCCGGCACCAAAGAAGAGCGTGATCTTGCCCGCCGCGTGGGTCGCGATATGCATCGCTGCCCCCTGCGTCGAGGTTTCCGTTGCGACCAAGGCCCCCAGCACGATGTAGCTGAGCTGGCCGATGGTCGAATACGCGAGGCGCTCCTTGAGGTTGTCTTTCCCGAGCGCGATCACTGATGCCGCGACCACAGTGAACCCGGCGACGTAGGCCAGGACCGTGTGGGCGTCGAGGTCCCGCACCAGGTCGATCCCGAAGATGTAGATCACCACCTTGAGGATCGTGAACACTCCCGCCTTCACCACGGCCACCGCGTGGAGCAGGGCGCTCACGGGCGTCGGGGCGACCATGGCATTGGGCAGCCAGCGGTGCACCGGCATGACCGCCGCCTTGCCGGCACCAAAGACGAAAAGCCCGAGGATCACGCCGAGGACGGCCTTGGAGACCTTGCCTTCCGCGAGGGGCCCGCTGAGGACGCCGCCTTGGGTGAACTCCGTGGTGCCCGCGACCCCGTAGACCGCGACGCACCCGAAGAGCAACAGCCCGATGGACGTGCCCATCAGAATGCCCAAGTAGATCCGGCCCGCCCGCCAGGCGGCGCGGTCGTTCCCGTGGGTCACCAGCGGGAAGGTCGCCAGGGTGATCGCTTCGTAGCAGACGAAGAGGGTCGCGAGGTTCGCGCTGAACGCCAGGGCCAAGACCGCGGCGATGGAGATCGCGAAGAAGCAATAGAACCGGGTCTGGTTCACCTCGTGGTGCTCACGCATGTAGCCAATGGCGTACAGCGTGGTGATCGGCCACAGCAGGCTCGCCACGAGCGCAAAGAGCAAGCCGAGGGGCTCGACGTTGAAGGCCAGCCGCAGGCCCTTCACGGGCTCGGCGATCTCCGCGGCAACGACCTCGCTCGAGAGCACGCCCTGGGCGACGCTCGCGACGCAGAAGAACGTGAGGACGCCGATCACCAGGGACACGGCCTCCCGGACGTTGGGCCACTTGCCCGTCAAGAGGACGAGGAACGCCCCCACGAGCGGCAGGATCATCGCCGCCAGCAACGCTGTGTTGGAATCGATCATCGGGAGACCTCCGCGATCAGCGAAGCCGCCGCCTCACGGGCGACCTCGGCCGCCGTCTCGTCGAAGATGCCGAACCACAGGTTCATGGCAGCCAGCACCAGGGTAGGCACGACCATCCACATGGGCGCCTCCGTCAATGGGGCCGCATCCTTGGGGCGGGTCCGAATCAGCATCACGTGCAGGAACTGGCCGACGTAGATCACGGAGAGCAGGGAGCTCACGATGATCAGCCCGGCGGTGATCCAGCGGCCGTCGTTCACCACAGCGCTCAAGAGGGCCCACTTGGAGACGAACCCCGCCGTGAGCGGCACACCCACGAGGCTGAGCCCGCCCAATACGAGCGCCGTCGCTGTCAACGGCATCTGACGGCCGACGCCGCGCAGTAGCTCAAGCCGGGCGCTGCCGACGCGGTAGACCACGCATCCGATGGCGCAGAACAGAGCGCCCTTGATCAGCGCGTGGTTGAAGAGGTGCAGCAGTCCCGCCGCGAGGCCAGCCTCGGTGGCTAGCCCGATGCCGACCACCATGTAGCCGACCTGGGCGATGCTCGAATAGGCCAGGAGCCGCTTCACATCGCGCTGGTAGATGGCCAGGAAGGACGCGACCACGGCGCCCGCCACCGCAAAGGGCACCAACGTGTCCGCCAGCGGCAGGGTCTCGAAGGGCGAGGCCGCCCCATCGATCGTGTAGAAAACCCGCAGCAGCACGAGGATCGCGACCTTCGTCGCGGTCGCGCTCAGGAAAGCACTCACCACGCTCGGCGCGTAGGCGTAGACGTTCGGCAGCCAAAGGTGCAGGGGGAAGAGCGCGATCTTGAGGCAGATGCCCACCGAGAGGAACGCGAGGGCCGCCCGAATCGTGGTCGTAGCATGCAGGGGGGTCACGCCATCGGGCCCCACTTCGGCAAGCTGCCGACTCAGGTCCTCGATGTTCAGCGTACCCGTCATCATGTACATGAACCCGACGCCCAGGAGATAGAACGTCGCGCCGACGGTGCCGATCAACAGGTAGCGGAAGGCCGCGGTGAGTGCCCTCCGGTCCCGGCCCATGGCCACGAGCACGTACGTCGACAGCGAGCTGATCTCGAGGAACACGAACAGGTTGAACGCGTCGCCGGTGACAGGGATCCCGAGCAGCCCCGCGAAGCACAGGCAGAGGCACGCGTAGAACCACGTGTGCTTGTGCTCATCGACTTCCTTCTGGATGCTCTTCCACGAATAGGGCAGCACGATCGACGCGATGCCCGTGACGACCACCATGACGAGGGCCCCCAGGGTGTCGAGGCGATACTCGATGCCGACGGGAGCGTCCCAGCCGCCGACGGCGTAGCGCAGGATACCTTCGGAGCGCACCTTCGCGAGCAGTCCAAGGGACAGCCCGAAGGAGCTCCAAGCTGTGACCATGGAGATCACCCACGCCCAGGCGCCACGGCCGGCAAGGATGCAAAGGGGCGCCGCCAGGAGCGGCAGGACCACCGCCAAAATGATCGCGTTGGACTCGATCATGAGAGCACGTCCTGGGCGTCCACTTCGTCCTCTTCAATGGTGCCGTATTCGTCTTTGATGCGCAGGATCAAGGATAGGCCAATGGCGGTGCTCGCAACCCCGACCACGATGGCGGTCAGGATCAGAACGTGGGGAAGCGGGTTGCTGTACACGTCAACGCCAGGGGCCGCGATCGGCACTGCGCCGCCTTCAACCTTGCCGGTGCTGATGTAGAACACGAAGACAGAAGTCTGGAACAGGTTCAGACCGATGACCTTCTTGATCAGGTTGCGGGCAGAGAGCAGCAGATAGAAGCCGCTCATCATGAGGGCGATGAAGACCCAGTAGTTGAAGAGGCCGAGGGACTCCATGGTCAGGCACCCTCCCCTTCGAGGACTTGGGCCTGGGCGCCTTCCGGCGCATCAGAATGCCCATGTCCCTCAACCTGCCGCGCGCGCATGTGGCCGGCGAAGGCATAAATGATGGTCGTGATGACGGCCGTAACCGTGATTCCGACACCAAGCTCCACGGCCAAAATGCCGTAGTGGAGGCCGTGCTGACCGTCGTGGGCGAGGGTCGTGTAATCGAGGAAAGCCCCGCCCTGGAGCATGTTGATCACGCCAACGCCGCCGTAGATGAGGAGCCCGATGGCGATGAGCAGCTCCATGACCCTCGGCTTCAAAACGCGCTCGGCTTCGTCGATTCCGACGAGGAGCATGTAGAGCATCAGCCCGCTGGCAAAGATCACGCCCGCCTGGAAGCCACCGCCAGGGCCAAAGTCCCCGTGGGCCTGGACGTACCCGGCATACAGCAAGATCGCCGGGATCAGCTGCTTCGACACGACCCGGAGCACGCGATGCTTCTCGACCGTGGCGTCCTCCCCTTTGCCATCCTCCACGAGCGAGCCGTCCTTGCGGCGGCGCCTGCCGATGAGCGCGAGGACACCGATACCGGCCGTGAACACCACGGCGGTTTCGCCGAACGTGTCGTAGCCCCGGTAGCTCGCGAGCAGCGGCGTCACCATGTTCGGAATGCCCGTCTCGACCGGAGAGACTTCGATGTAGTGCTTCGCCAGGGCGTCGGTGTGGACCGGAGCCGTCGGATCCCCGAGCTTCGGCATGTCGAGGGTGGCGTAGATGAGCGTCAACCCGAGGGCCACCGCAACGGCCGCGCTGAGCATCTGGCGCCCCTTCGGTCCGGGCCGGACGCTGTGCCCGGTCACCGCGAGGGTGCTGAGCATCAAGATCGTCGAGACGCCCGCGCCCACGGCCGCTTCCGTCATGGCGACGTCTGCGGCGTCGAGCACGACAAACAGCGTAGCCGAGAGGAAGCTGAAGATGCCGAAGAGCATGGCCGCCTCGAAGAGGTTCCGGGTCACGCACGCCTTGAAGGCGATCGCGAGCAGGAACACGAGCAGGACAATGTCAATCAGCGCTTCGATGACGACACCTCCGATTCTTCGGGCATGTCATGTTCTGCTCCGCTGCCGCGAATGGCGATATCGTTGCCGTCCTTGTCCTTGGGCCTGAGCCCCGAAGCAAGGGCGGATTTCGCGAGGGCGTGCCCCGCAGAAGTGGTCGTAATGGCCAGGAGGAAGAACACGATGATCAGCTTCAGTCCGATCACTCCGAAACCGGCCTGGAGGATCAACCCGAGGAGAACGCAGCCCGCTCCCAGGGTGTCGAGCATGCTCGCCGCGTGCATCCGGCTGAAGACGTCGGGAAAACGAATCAAGCCGATCCCTGCAACGATGCTCACCAAGCCCCCCGAGATCAGCAAGATCCACGAGAGGATGTCGAGGACAACACTCATCGGCTCGCCTCCGCTCGTTTTCGGTCTTCGTCGTATTCCACGAAGCGGAGCACAGCCATCGTGCCCGTGAAGGAAATGAGCGCGTAGATCAGTGCGATGTCCACAAGGTCGCGGGAGGTGCCCATGAACCCAATCACAGAGACCATCAGCACGGTGGCCGTGCCGAAGACGTTGACCGCGAGGATGCGATCGAAGACCGTCGGCCCCTTGAGGGCACGCCAAAGCGCAAGCCCCATTCCGACGAGCAACAAGAGAGAAGCAACGGAGTACATCAGCGACTTGCTCCGTCGACTTGGGCCACGCGCCTGGACATTTCGCCTTCTTTGACATCACCCGCGATGTCGTCCCGGAGGGCGTGAACACGCATCATCTTTCCGTCGGACTCCAGGGTCACGGTTCCCGGTGTAAGGGAAATGCTATTGGCATAGAGGGCCCGGCCCAGATCGCTCCCCTGGCCGTCCGGCACTTCGAGGACCTCCGGAGCGATCCTGGCCTCCTTCGACACGATGATCTTGCCCACGGCGACGTTGGACTTCATCACCTCGCGGAGGAGCCATATGGCGTAGGGCAGAATGCCCCCTGCGACTTCCACCGGCGTCCCCTCTTCGTCGACGAGCTTCATCTTCTGGGCAAGCCAGACCGCGAGGAACACGGATGCCGCGCCCATCGCGAGGATCAATCCCTCGAAATGGCCGGACATGGCCGTCCAGAGGGCGGCGAGGAGGAGCGCAAGGCTTAGGGAACGCAACGGCGGTGAGTGCGTAGTGGGGATGGTGAGTGCGAGCCCTCACTCCGCGTCGTCGGAGGAACCGAAGACGTGACGGGGGCCAGCGAAAGACCTGCGGGGGACCTGAGAAACGTGAGCTTCGGCGGTGAGTCCACGGTCTGTGACTATCCAGCGCGCGGAGGTCAATCGCAAGGAGAAGCCCGGGGACAGACTCTTGTTCCGTCGATATCGTCGAGGCCGCGCAAGGCCTAAAGCAACATCGGGCAACTTCGCCCTTTCTCCGACTGTCTTCGGGGGTCTCGGGAGAGAAAAGCCCGCCTGGCCCCGTAATTTGGGCCAGGCGGAAGGGACACACCGCCACGTGCGCGGAGGTGGGCAGGATCCGATGGGCCCGGGGCCCAATTGCCGGCCTCGACTTGCCATCCTGGTCTGCGCCGTGCCCCCCGCCCCTGTCTCTTATACACATCTCCGAGCCC
>CAJXRJ010000074.1 GCA_913058555.1 uncultured bacterium | reverse complement strand
TGCCGGGGCACCTGGCGGATGTGACGGCCCTCGATTTCGCAGACCGCGGCGATCGCTTCGCCACGGGGGGCCGGGACGCCACGATTCGAGTCCACGATGCCACGTCCTTGCGACTCGACACTTTGATTCTCGGGCACGTTTCCGAGCTCATGGGGCTCGTCTGGCACGACTCTGATCGGCAGATCCTCTCGACGGACCGGGTCGGTCACGTCATGAACTGGAACGTCGAAACCGGCGAGCTGCTTTGGCGCCTGCGGGTGCGCGGGGAGGCGACGGAGCCCATCCTGTTGCCAGCCACGACGCCGGGTACGGCCACCCATGGCCCCTTGGCGTGCTTTGGAGCCTACTCAGGGGAGGTCCAGATCGTGCGGTTGTCGGACGGCGAGGTCGTTGCCGAGGTTCGGCTCCCCAAAGAGGGGGTCTCCTCCGTCGGTGTCTCCTCGGATGGCAAGACGGTCTACGCAGGGACGATCGGCGGCGACCTACTTTCGATGGACCCCGAGTCCCTTGAGCTTCGGAAGCGGGTTGTCGCTCACCATGGCGGGCAGATCGACGCGATCGCTTACCTGGAGGCATCGAATCAACTGGCGACGGTGAGCCTCGATGGGGCGCTCGCTTTCCTGAACGCGAGCAGCCTGAAACGGGTCGGCGTGACTCAGTCAGGTGGCGTGGGGCACAGTTGGCACACGGACGGGCTGGAGGACATCGCCGTGTCCCCCGATGGGCGGCTGCTGGCGGTGGCGTCCCACAGCCGACTGGTGCGCTTGATTGAAGCGTCGACGGGAACGATCGTGCTCGACCTGCTCGGGCATGAGAGCTGGGTCCGAAGGCTCGCCTTCGCGCCGGACGGCAACACGCTCATCTCGACCGGATCGAGCTCCTCGGTGCGGGTGTGGGACACGTCGACGTCCGCCGTTCGCAAGCAACGCATCGATGAACGCCTCGACCTGGAGATGGCGGCCGAGGCTATGCTCGAGTCGAGGATCGGCCGTCCGATCCGCGAACTGGACGACGTGGAGGCGGCCTTCGAGGAGCTGGGCCGTCGGCCCGGAAGTCACGAGGAGTTGGCGCGTGCCGCGCGCGCGGTGCTCCATCAGTACCGCTCCGATCATCTGGTGACGGTCTTTGAGCGCGGGCTGTTGGGCGAAGATCACGAGCTGACGAACTTCGCCGCCCGCCAGTATGGGCGCGCCTGGCGCAGGCGCCGGCCGCTGAGCTACGAGCTGGCGCGGTTGACTCTCTTGGTCGCCGTTTGCGATGACGAAGCGAGTCGCATCTCACGTTCGCTGAGCGACCTTGAAGGGATCGACGGGGCGCGTGCTGCGGTGGATCCGGTGGTGGCCGCGATGCGGGTCGTGATCGAGCGCAGACGGCGGGAAGGAACGAGCCGCCTTCCGCGGTGGCTCAGGGAGTTCGACAAGGTCGCGGGTGTGCCCCGGGCCGTGGCCTCCATCGCGGGCGTTCTCATGGGCCAGGCGGGGGCCCGCGACCAGGAGCGGGCGGCCCGCCAGGACTTGAACCGACTCAGCGAGGATCCACTGCAGATCCCCCCCGGGTCCTCACCCCGTGCGCAGGCCGTGGACGTTCGGACAGCGCGCCGGGTCGTGGCGACGCTGGCCCCCGAGTAGCGGGGGCGGGACGCCGCTAAGCGTCCTTTTCGACCGCCGTGATCCGGACGCCGTATGTGTTGTCGATGGTGACGATCTCGCCCTTGGCGATGACCTTTCCGTTGACGAGGACGTCCGCGGGCTCATGGGCTTCGCGATCCAGGGGCACGAGGCTGCCTGGGCCGAGCTTGACGAGTTCCCCGAGGGAGAGGCTCGCGCGACCGATGCGCACGGTCACGCGCACCGGAACTTCTAGAAGGGCGTCCATGCCAATGGGGCGGCCCGCGGCGTCGGTCAGACCGTCGAGTTCACCGATCTCGGCGGCCTGGACAGCGACCGCCTCGGTCGCTGCGTCGATGGCGCTTTCGAGCCCTTCGGTTTGTGCTTCGTCAGTCATGTGGTTTGCATCGGGTGGGGGCTAGCTATTCGTTGGGCTCGGCCGGCGGGAGCGCCAGGCCAACTTCTTCGACGATCACGGCCAAACGGCCTTCCTGGGCGCCGAAGCGGGCCCGGGCGCAGATGTTCTCTTCGATCTCGATGTCGACAAGGTCGCCAACTCGCGAGTCGAGCGGGATCACGTCGCCGATCTCAATGGCGAGTAGTTCCGAAAGGGGCACGTCAGTACCGCCAAGGTGCACAGAGAGCTCCAGGTCCACCAACGCAAGGTGCGAAGGTGCATTGTCTGAATCGTGGTCGAGCAGGTCTTCGTCAGGATCGACGATCCCCGGCAAGTAGATCCGCAGATCGCTCGGCTCCTCGTTCTCGATCTCGATGCCGAGGTGGATCAACATGCGCCGGGAGTCCGCGTCGGGCCCGAGGTCCTCGAGGGTGGTCATCTCCTCGGGCTCTTGCCAGATCTCCCCGGCTTCAATGGCGAGGCCAAACTCATCCGCGACGGTCACGACCATCGAATCCAAGAGGCTCGCAACGACCCGGCGCTCCGTCCGCGTCAGCATCGGATCGCCGGGTTCTTTGGGCGCCTGGGCTTCGTCCTCGGCCTCGGATTCGGGGCCGGAGAGAATCGTGTCGCTGGCGGCACGGGCTGCGGCCGCGTCCCAGATGAGCCAAGCCTGCTGGCCGTTGCACGTGAATCCGTGCACGAGGAACGGCCTCACGAAGCCGTCGAAGAGGCCATGGGCGTTCATCTCCGCTACTTCGCCAAGGGTCATCGTGGGGTGCCCACGGAGGGGGCCGGCGAGGGCGTTCGCGATGGTCTGTAGACGGGCGGAGAGGGTCTTGCGGATGCGACCGATGCGGTCGGCCGAGAGCGTGCGCGGGACCGTGAAGTCGCGGGCCGTAACGACAGCGACGCGGCCGGCGGAGGGATCTCCACCGGCTGCTTCGCTGAGCGCCGCCGCTTCGTCAGGGTTCACGTTATCTGCCACTTTGGTGTCGTCGGGTCTACGGTCTTTGGACAATCAGGAGGGAGTGAGGATGGGGTGCGCCGTCTTGGCGACAACGGCTACTGGGCGATGATGTCGCCGGTGAACATGCGCCGGATGCGGCCCATGATCCCTACGTTGACCTCGCCCTCGAAGTTCTCGTCCAGGTTGAGAACGTCCACGTAGAGCTTGGTCCCGTCTTCGGCCTCCACGAGCAGGTCGTACTCATTGCCGGTGAACGAAACCTCCGGGCCGTCGTCGAGTTGAAGCGTCTTCTTGGGGGCGTCGACCTTGAGTACGTGATCGTAGAACGGTCCGCGGAACGAACCCTCTCGGTCCTGGCTGTCCCCAAGGCGTAGGCCGCTTTCTTCGTCGGGGTCGTAGGGGCTCATGGTCATCCCGAGGTGCACCGGGAAGAGGATCGGCTCCGCCACGTCCTCGAGGGCCGCCGCGAAGGCGTCTCGGTTGGCGCCCGCCATGACCTCGTCGATGCGGTACTGGGAGATCGTGAACTGCATGGCCTGCTTCAGGATCGTCTCGTAGTGGGGGTCCTGGCGCCGCGCTTCGGGATAGGCGAGGTCATAGGCCATGTACGAGCAGCTCGGCTTGAACTTGATGTAGCGCGAGAAGTTGTCGTCGAGGGGGTTTCCGACCATGTCTGCGTCCGGCAGGAACACGTGCATGGCGGGGCCCACGAAGGTGGGGGTCTTTGCGGTCTTCGGCATGGCCATGACCGCGAGGATCGTGCCGGCGCCGATCAATCCGATCACGCCCCCGAGGAGCTTGATGTTCCCCTTGGACTTCTTCTTACCACCTTCTTCGGTGGCCGCACCTTCCTCGTCCGGCGCGTCTATCGTTTCTTCGTCAGCCATGGTTCTGGAGTGGTGTTCGGCCCTAGCGGCCAGCGGGGATGATGAGTCGGGCGTCGACGCCTCTGGATGCGGAACCGCCGCGGGCCAGTTCGGTGAACCAGGCCTTGGCGCGGACACGCCGAGGGTCGAAACCGTGTTCGTTGACGAGGTACGCCGACACCGCGGCCGCGCGGGCATGGGCGAGACGAGCGGAGTCGTAGCCGAAGTTCTCGCCGGCGTCCTGGGCGTGCCCCTCGAGGCTCAGCACCTGGGCGCCGCGGGGCCGGAGCGTGTCGACGAGGGCGTCGATGTAGGTCTGTGAGGCCCGGGTGAGCGTGGCGCTGTCGGGGTCGAAGCTCGCGAGGCGCGGCTGGCGGACTTCGTCGTGGGGCTCGAGGTTCTCGAGATCCTCAGCGCGGATGAGTTCGTTGAGGGCAGCTTCTTCGTGAGCCGCCTGGCGCTCGGGATCGTCCTCGGGCGGCAGGTTGAAGCGCCTTCGCATTTGACTGAAGATCGCCTGCTTCTCGTGGGCGTCGAGAACGCCCGTGAGGCCCATGGACTTGACCTGAACCACAAACGAGCCGATGCCGCGGGCCATGAGGCCGTAGTTGCGCTCCTTCGACATCGCCACGAGCAAGATGAAGAAGCACAGGATGAGCGTCATCATGTCCCCGAAGGACACCAAGTAAGCGGGTGCTCCCTGGGTCTTGACCTTCTGGATGACGACCAGGGGCTTGAGGACTGGTAGATCGACCATCACTTACCCTCTGCCGGATCTTCGCCGAGCTGCAAGGACGCCATACGGTCGAGGCTCATGGACACAAGTCGGGCTTCGACGCGCCGGTTCTTGGCGCGTTCCACCGCCGTTTCGGCTTGGACCCTCGGGCGCGTATCGCCATAGCCTTCGAGCATCACGAGGGTGGGGTCGAAGCCGCCTTCTTCGATGAGGACATCGGCGGCGGCCCTGGCCCGGGCGATGGAGAGGGCTTCGGCGTTGGGGTACTTGGGCGACGGGACGAACGCGTCGTCGGTGTGGCCCGCGAGCACGATCATGATGGGGTAGTACTCCACCGTGCCGCCGAGCTCGCGCAGGGCCTTGGCGAGGGCGCGGTTCACCGTGGCGTCGCCGGGACGGAATCCGGCGTTGTCGGGGAAGCGGATCTTCATCCCATCTGCGACCTTGCGGAGGTCCACGGGCACGTGCTCCTCGGTGAGCTTTTGACCCATGTCGTCCATGCTCTCGAGGAGTTCGTTGACCGGGCGCGTGTGGCGCTTGCGGGAGCCACGGGCCAGGTCCATGCCGAGCATCAGGTCGTCCTGGGGCGCCTCCATCGTGTCAGAGGCGTCGCCCTTGAACACGCCACTGGTGCTGATGATGTTCTTGGGGTAGGTGAACGTGTCGAACTCGCGGATGCTCGAGAACGTGTACAGCAGGATGAAGAACGTCACGAGCAGGGACACCATGTCCACGAACGTCGTGATCCATGCCGGAGCGCCATCGACACCAACGATGACCTCCTTGTAGATGATCTTCTGCTTTGGCATCTCAGCTCTCGGCGTCGACGAGGGCCCGCATCGGCGGGGACAGGAAGCCCTTCAGTTTCTCTTTGATGAGCTGGGGCTTCTCGCCGGATTGGATCGCGACGATGCCTTCGATCATCAACTTGCGGAGCTGCTGGTTGGTCTTGGCGACCATCTCCAGCTTGCCGGCGACGGGGATGAACACCATGTTGGCGCCCATGGCGCCGTAGAGCGTCGTGAGCAGCGCAGTGGCCATTCCGAGGCCGATGCCGTTCGGGTCAGAGAGGTCCTGGAGCATCTGCACGAGGCCCACCAGGGTTCCGATCATTCCGAAGGCCGGCATGAACGCCCCGAGCTGATCGACGATCTTGCGTCCGGTGGAGTGGCGGCTGTCTTCCCACTCCGCCTCGAGCTCCATGATGTCGCGCACGGTATCGGCGCTGAAACCATCGATGACGAGCTGGACGCCTTTGCCGAAGAACGGGTCGTCGACGGTCTGGAGTTTGGTCTCCAGGGCCAGAAGGCCTTCCTTGCGGGCGAGGTTGGCGAAGTCGACGATGCGGTCGATCTCTTCGGTGGGAGTCGAGGACTTCCGGACGGCTGAGATCAGCATGATCTTCATCACCGGCTTCAGGTCCGCCGTTGGGAAGGCCAGCATGATGACCGCTGTGGTGCCCCCGAAGACGATGATCATCGAGGGTACGTGCACAAACACCATGACCCCGCCGGGGCCGATGGCCATGGCGCCGAGGACTAGGATGAAGGCGAGCGCGGCGCCAATTACGGTGTTCAGGTCCATGATTCAGGGGGCTCCTACGGTCCCCGTATCGACCTGAGGCACGATTCCCTTGATGGCCCAGGGGCCTCTCGCCCGAAAAATCTTCTCTGGAGGCGGCTACGATGGGGGAGATGCCCCCATGAGGGGCCTTGGACGCACCCCAGAGCTCTCCCGTGGCCACCGGATCTTCCCCCGGTTCACGCGGAGGCCGTCTCCGGTGAGCGCCCCCTCGCCTTGTTCCTATCCCGCTTTCCCGGATGAACATGAAGGGTCTCTACCTCATCAACCCGCTCTCGCCGTCGCCGAGCTACCTCGGCGGCAATATCTACGAACACTACGGCCTGCCCCAGGCCGTGATGATCGCGGATCTCGCCACCGTCACCGTGGCCGCCATGGCCCCCGACGGATTCCCCGTCCGCGTTTGCGAAGAGCAGTGCCAGACCGTCGACCTCGCCCCCGACGAGGACTACGTCGGGCTGACGGGCAAAGTGAACCAATGGCCGAGGGCCATGGAGCTGGCGCGGCACTTTCGGTCCATCGGCAAGAAGGTCATCCTCGGCGGGTCCTTTGCCAGCCTGAGCTCCGATACGGTGCGCCCCTACGCGGACATCCTCGTGCGCGGCGAGCTCGAGCCCATCGCCAACGAGTTCTTTGCGGACCTCGTGAGCGGCGAAACCCAGCCGGAGTACCAGGGAGCCCCCGCGGACTTCAGCGTTCCCGTTCAGCCGCGCTGGGATCTCTACCCCCTGGACCGTGCGTCCATGGGTTCCGTGCAAACATCGCGGGGCTGCCCGTTTGAGTGCGAGTTCTGCGACGTCATTGTCTACGCCGGCCGCAAGCAGCGTCACAAGCCGATCGAACATGTCCTCGCCGAGCTCGACGACCTCTATGGACGCGGCCTGCGACAGATCTACCTCGCGGATGACAACCTCACGGTGTACCGGCGGCACGCGACCGAGCTCATGACGGCCCTCCGCGACTGGAATCACAGCCGGCCCGACGGAGCCGTTCATTTCGCGACGCAGCTCTCCGTGGACCTCGCGCGCGAGCCGGCGCTCCTGGCCCTGTGCGCGGACGCTGGGCTGAGCACGGTCTTCTTGGGAATCGAAACCCCCGAGAAGGCGAGCCTCAAGGAAGCGAAGAAGCGCCAGAACCTCGTGGATCTCGAGGCGGCCATCGAAATGTTCTCGCGCCACGGCATCGCCGTGCAGGCGGGCATCATCGCGGGCTTCGATAACGACGACGCCGGTACGTTCCAACGCATCGCCGAGTTTGCCTCGCGCACCCCCGTCGGCTGCTACACGGTGGGCCTTCTCGTGGCGCCCGAGGGCACGCCCCTATACGCGCGCATGGCCGCCGCGGGGCGGCTACTGGACACGGGCCATGAGACGATCGCCAGCCCGCTCATGACGAACATCGTGCCCGCGGGCATGACGCCGGACGAGCTGACCTGCGGCATCAAGTGGCTCTGCAACGAGCTCTACGACCCAAAGACGTTCGGCGCGCGCCTGGTGCGACACATCGAGCTCTTCGGCGAAAGCCACATGCCGGATGTGCCGGCCGGTGCCGGTACCGGCGGCCCACCCCGCGCGGTGGACGACCTGAGCGCCGCGGTCCTCGGCAAGATCCCCCTCATGGGGCCCGCCGAAGGTGCCATGGTGAGGAAGGTCATCGGTGCGGCCCGCAAGAAGCCCGGGGCTTGGCCCGCGGTGGCCTGGCAGCTCTTCCTATACATGCATGCTCGGTCGATGTTCGACCAGGCGGAGACGTGGGGGCAGCGCGCGGTGGCGGCCTCCTAGGGCCCGTCGCGGGGGGACCCTGGCCGGGATCCCCTTGCTGGCCCCGCGGGAGGGAATCCCAGGGTTAGCGCGCCACGCGCCTATAGACGGAGATGGTCGGGCCCAGGCGCTGGGCCCGGAGGACCGCCGGGAACGAGACCCAGTAGCCCGTGGCAAATCCTGGCTCGCCCGTGGTGGTGGAGATGGTCTCGACGGCTTCCCAGCCGGGTCGGTCCAGGGCCCTGAGCCAAGTATCGCGGAGGTCGTCCCAGCGCTTGGCGATCAGCGGGCGACCCCGGCGCGGCGAGAGGGCCACGATGGCGGCGTCTGCGTCGCTCAGCTCGCTGGCCGCGGCGCCCGCGGGGTCGGGTGACTGGAGGATCTTGGCCATGCCCTGCAGGGTGAGGATCTTCATCCTGACGCCCCCTGTCCGCGCCTTCAGGTCGAGCTGATACCGCTCCCAAGGGTGCCCTGTCCAGCGGGTGCTTTCGGGCAGGAATGCGGGATCCACAAAGCGGGGGAAGCTCCCGATGTTCGTGCGGTGCACGACGCCTTTCGCCAAGCCTTCGCGCTCCAGGGTTTCGGCAGCGACCGTGAAGGAATCGGGCTGTGTGCGGAGCCAGGCGAACTTGCCAGCGACGAAGAACATCAGGGCGCACGCGAGGCCCGCCCCGAGGGCGCCGACGTGGCCCTTTGGAAGGAGCCGCGCGATCGACCTGCAGCCCGCGGCCCCGGCGACGGCCAGGGGCAGGATCACGAGCAGGAAGAACCGGGAGTAGCTCAGGGTGTAGCCGCAGAGGACCGTGAACGTTGGCACCGTGAAGGCGAGCAAGCACCATGCGGCGGGCGATAGCTGCCGGGGCCGAAGGAGCCCTTTGAGGGACGTGACCAGGCCGATCAACGCGAGCACGCCGAGGATCGGATCGAGCATCGTCATCGTGCGGCCAAAGACCCGCAGGCCTTCGCCGGTGAAGGCGACGTTCGGCAGGGGGTGCCCGCTCATCCAGAAGTTCCCGAGGACCTTGGCGTCGGCCTCACCGGATCCGTCGAGGGCGAAGGCGTCTTTGGCGGCTTGCACGCCAAACCCGTCGCTGGCGCGCAGGTAGAACCAGGTGCCGATGCTGGTCACGATCAGGCCCGCGGCTGCGGCCATGCCCAGGACGTGCCAGCGACGCCCCTTCATGGATCCAAGGGCCAAGAGCAGCGCGACTCCCATGGGGCCGAGGGCGGCGGCGCCGGTGTGAAGGGTCGACAGGGAAAGGGCGCAGCCGAACCCCATGGCGCCCGCGCGCGGGAGGGAGGGTCGTTCCCCGAAGCGAACGCAGAGCCACGTCGCCATCGCCGCCATGCCCGCGACGGGGCCGTGGGGCCGTGCTTGCCAGGAGTAGCAGAGCTGGAGCAGGCTCGTGGCCGCGATCAGTCCCGCCAAGAGCGCCCACCGGAACCCAAGCAGCCGCAGGGCCACCAGGAACGTGGCCGGGGCCGCGACGGATGACAGGAAAGCTGTGACGCGCCGCACGTGCACGCGCTTCTTGGATGCTTCGGCGAGGTGCGCCTCGAGCGGAGCGCCCTGCGGCAGCGTGTCGAGCTCGAGGGGGAGAGCGGCAGCGATCGTCGCCACAAGGTGCGGGTACTTCCACCCCGCCATGTGACGGTCCGCAAGTCCACGCTCCCGCAGGGCGTCCATCTGCTGGACGATGTAGGGGTCCGGCTCGCCGATGTGGGGCATCCCACTTCCGATGCCGGTCCAGCGCAGGGCGAGGGCCACGAAGAACAGGGTCAAGGCGGCGACGAGGACCCGTGCCCTTGACGGGGAAGGACCGGAACCAGGATCGGGGAGCGAAGGGGCCACGGGAATCACCAGGGGACGATACACGCTCGACCTGGGCGCTGCCCGCATGGAGTCCCGCGGCAGCGGCTGTCCGACACACTTTGGGATCTTCCCCTGAGGCAGCGGCCTGTTCGTCGATATCGTCAAGGGCCACGATGGGCCACTTCGATCGAAAATTCACCAAGCGTGGTGCCCCCCCGGGGGAGTTCGCGCCCACGACGGAGACGATCGAGCCGATCGTCTCCGTGCTTAGCTTCGACCTCGACGGACTTGACGAGACCAACGTCAGTTCCCCGGCCGAGGCCATCGACTTCGCCGGCAAGCGCGCCGTGACCTGGATCGATGTTCGAGGGCTCGGGGACGGGTCGATCGTCCGGGAGTTTGGGGAGCTGCTCAAGCTCCATCCCCTGGCGGTGTCCGACGTCGTGAACGTCGGCCAGCGGCCCAAGGTCGATGAGTACGAGGGTTATGCGTACTCCGTCCTGCGCATGGTCACGATGCTGCCCGGTAAGGACCTCCAGTGGGAGCAGATCAGTCTCTTCATCCTGCCTGGCTTGGTCCTCACGTTCCAAGAGACCCATCAGGACTGCTTCGAACCACTGCGCGATCGAATTCGCCGGGGCCGTCCCATGATTCGCTCGAGCGGCGCGGACTACCTCGCCATGATGGTGATCGACGCCCTTGTCGACGGCTATTTCCCGGTCCTCGAGCACTATGGAGACCGCATCGATCAGCACGAGGACCGCGTGCTCGAGTCGGATGACCAAGGCACAGGCATGGTGCGCGACCTCTACGGGACCAAGCGCAACCTGGCCGCGTTCCGCCGGGCCGCCTGGCCCTTGCGCGAGGCCCTCGGCCAGCTCCACCGCGGCAACTCTCCTATTGTGACCCGAGACGCTCGCCTGCATCTGCGTGACACCTTGGACCACATCATGCAGCTCGTTGAGGTCAACGAGAGCTATCGCGAACTCACCACGAGCCTCGTGGACCTGCACCTCTCGATCGTCGGGCAAAAGACCAACGATGTGATGCGCGTGCTCACCGTCGTTTCGACGATCTTCATTCCCCTGACCTTCATCGCCGGCGTGTACGGAATGAACTTCGACCAGTCCCACCCATGGAACCTGCCGGAGCTACGCAGTCCCTACGGCTACGCAGGTTTCATCGCCGTTTGCACGGTGATTGCAGGCATGCTCCTGCTTCTCTTCCGGCGCCTCGGTTGGCTTGGGGGCGAGCGATGAGGTTCCTTGTTACGGCGCTAGCCGCCATCGTTGCGATCGGTGGCGGCCCAGGGCAGATCCTCCCGAATGCCGTCGCGTTGGCGCTTCAGGGGGAGCCTGAAACCCCTGCGGCTCAGGCGGAGTCGGAACTCGACCGATTGCAGCGCCAGACCGCCGAGGCGAAGGAGCGGGAGAAGGTCGCCATTGCGGCCCGCGACCGCGCGCCAGGCGCCATGGAAGACCTTCGCCAGGAGCCCCCCGCGCCCGTTTCGGAGCCCGATCGCAAGGCCTTACCGACCCCGTCGCTAGCGGAGCTCGAAGCGAGCGTGAATCGGGCCCAGGGACTCCTGAAGGCGGCGAAGGAGACGGCAACGAGCCTCGAGGGCAAGTCGAAGTCTCGATCGGACAGGCTGATGAAGATCCCCGGGGAGATCGAGCGGCTTGGCGTGTCCATTGAAGGCCTGAAGGAAGAGCTCAACGGGCTGCCCACAGCCCCCGAGAACGAAGAGAGTCGGGCGTTGCTCGAGTCCAAGGTGGCCCGCAGCACCGCAGACATCGGGGCGCTCGAAGCAGAGGCCGCGATGTACGAGGCCGAATCTGAGCTGATTCAACTGCGGCAGGATCGAGCGCAGGCGCGGGTCTCTGCGGCAAGTCGGGCGGCCGACCTTTGGACCGCGTGGTTCAACGAAAGGCGTCAAGCGTCTGGGGACGATGCTGCGTCCGCGGCGGAAGAGCGGCTCAATTCCATCGTCACCCGGTTTCCTGTCCTGGAGCCGTTCGCCCAGCCTGAGCGCGAGCACTTGGCCATGCTCGTGGGCAAGGAGGGGCTGATCAGTGAGATCGCGGCGGCACGGGAGGAGGTGGCTCGACTCGAATCGCAGCACGCAGAGATCAAGACCCGCATGGCCGCTGCGCGCACGCGGCTCGGCCTCGGCGGATTGACGGAGGGCATGGGGGCGACGCTCCAGAGGGACTTCAAGTGGCTGCCCACTCCGCGGGCGCTGAAGGCGGCCTCACGTGCCCGCAATCACAGGCTGTCGGAGGTTGAGCTGCAGAAGCTCGACCTGGAAGACCGCCGGGACGCCCTCGGTGACCTCGAAGCCTCTGCGGACGAGCTTCTCGCGTCCCTGGACCTCCCTGAGCCCGCGCCGGAATCCCTGCGCGAGGAGGCGATCAACCTGCTTGGGGAGCGTCGGAAGGTCTCCACTACGGTGCGCAACGAGCTCAGTGAGCTCCATGGGGAGTACATCAGGCAGAAGGTCTACGCCGCAGGGCTCAGCGCGAGCGCCGCGGAGTACCGGGGGATCATCGAAGAGCACATTCTCTGGGTGCGAGGGATGAAGGCGTTGACCTTCTCCGAGGTGGTCGGGCTGCCGAAGGACGTCGTGAGCCTCGCAAGCGATCACTCGCTGGAGGCCGCCGGAAACCGTTGGGTCACTGCGGTGACTCGTTCCCCGCTGCGCACGGCACTGGTCGCTGCGCTCCTGATCGGCCTCATTGCGATGCGTCGAACGCTGAAGGCTCGCCGCGAAGAGCTGGGCCGGCTTGTGCGTTCCTACCGTACGGACAAGTTCTGGTACACGGCCCGTGCGCTCGTGCAGACGGCGCTCTTGTCTGCGCCGTGGCCCTTGGTGCTTGGGGGGACGGCTTGGATTCTTTCGGTTCCCCCGGGCGCGGATGGGTCGCCGCCCGATCCGGCGCTGGCGGCGCTTTATGTCGCCCTGGCGGAGGTCGCCGTGACCTGGTTCGTCCTACGGTTCGTGCGCGGCGTGGCGAGCGAAAAGGGAATTGGCGTCCAGCACTTCCGTTGGTCCAGCGCGTCGATGGCTCTCCTGCGCCGTGAGATCCGCTGGTACTTGCCCATTGCGGTCACCTTTGGGTTCGTGACGCTGTACCTGGATCAACTGCGGGAACCGGAGTGGACGAACTCCATTGGCCGCGTGGCATTCGTCGTGTGGATGGTGGCGCTGTTCATCTTCCTCAGGCGCCTCGTCCATCCGGCGAGCGATCTCTGGAGCGGCACGGCCACCGAAGACCGGGGCCTGTTGTGGCGCAGCCGCGGCGCCTGGGGAGTCGTGCTTCCCATGGTTCCCCTGGGGCTCGTCGGCCTCATCCTTGCGGGTTACGACTACACGGCGCTGCAGTTCGAGAACCGCCTTCGCCTGTCCCTGGCGACGGCTTTGGCGCTGATCTTTGGGCACGGGCTCCTGCTGCGTTGGCTCTTCATCACCCGGCGCCGCCTCGCGGTAAGCCAGGCCCTCGAAGCCAAGGCGCGCCGGGAGCGGAAGGCGAAGAAGAAGGACGACACGGCGGAGTCCGGGGGCCCGGCCGTCGATGTGGACAAGGTCGACATTCCGGCCGTGGATGCTCAGACAAGGCAGCTCTTCAAGAGCGCTCTGACCCTGGCCAGCTTCGCTGCGTTTTACTTCATCTGGGCGAGCACCCTCCCCGCGCTGCGGGCCTTCGACCGCGTTCAGCTCTATCCGGTGATGACCATCCTGGAGAATGAGCCGGACAGGGGGCAGGACATTGCGGGCCTTGAGGCGGCGGCGTTGGAGGCGAGCTTCACTGGGTCTAGCTCCACTGGGTCTAGCTCCACAGGGTCTAGCTCCACCGGGTCTAGCTCCACCGGGACTAGCTCCAGCGGGACTAGCTCCGCGATGCCGCTGCCTGGGATGGTCCCGGCGACGGGCGAAACGGCGAACGCGTCCAGTGATCAGGCGGCGCCGGCGAACGGCATTCCCGCCTCGCTCACGCTTGCGGATCTCTTGATGGCGATCATCTTCGGGATCTTGACCCTTGTCGCGGCTCGGAACTTACCGGCGCTGCTCGAGCTCACGGTCCTTCAGCGGCTGCCGATGGACGGCGGCGCGAGGTACGCGATCTCGACGATCACTCGCTACGTGATTCTGCTGCTCGGGGTCAGCGCCGTGTCCGGCGCCCTCGGCGTCGGCTGGCAGCAGATCCAGTTCCTCGCGGCCGCGTTGACCTTTGGACTAGCCTTCGGTCTCCAGGAGATCTTCGCGAACTTCGTCTCTGGCCTCATCATCCTGATCGAACGTCCGGTACGGGTGGGGGACATCGTGACGGTCGGTGGCGTGGAGGGCCGCGTGACGCAGCTCCGGATGAGGGCGACGACCATCCTCGACTGGGACCGGAAGGAATCATTGATCCCGAACAAGCAGTTCATCACGGGCAACATCGTGAACTGGACATTGAGCGACTCCGTCACCCGGACGGTGATCCCTGTGGGCGTTGCGTACGGCTCGGACACTGCGTCGGTGCGTAAGATCCTGCTGCAGGTCGCCCATGAGAGTGATCTCGTGCTCAAGGATCCGGAGCCCACTGCCATCTTCCTGCGGTTCGGTGACAGCACCCTCGATTTCCAACTGCGCGTGTTCATCGAGAACCGTGACATCTGGCCCGAGATGATCAACCAGCTCCACACGGACATCGACAAGGCCTTCCGCGAGGCGGGTATCGAGATCGCGTTCCCCCAGAGGGACATCCATATCCGATCGAACGTCGAGCCCCGCCCGGAGCCCCGGGCCGAGCCCCGTACCGATTGAGGCCCGCTGCAAAGAAGAAGCGCCCCGGCGATCGAGAAGATCGCCGGGGCGCTTTGGGTGCTACTGGTTGACCGTTCTGAAGTCCTGCAGAGCTTTCAGGTATTGGCCGCCTTCGTCTGGGAGCAGCTTGTGGATGGCCCCCATCAGTTCCCTGACTCGCTCGGGTTCGAGGTGGACCAGGACCTTGGCGGCCTCCTTCGGTGCGTAGTTGTCCGTGAGCATCGCGGCGGCCTCCGCGGCCTCTGTCTCCTCGAAGATGCTCGCCATCTGCTTGTAGACCTTGGCTTTCTGCTCGGCGAGGACCTCGACGTCGCGGCCGACCTCGTCGCTCGCAGCTTCGTTCTCGGCGGACTGGTTCAGGAGCGAAGTGCGGAGCTCGGTGATCTCCACGTAGAGATCCTGCACGTGCTGGCGTTCCTCATCGAGCTCCCGCTCGCGCTGGTCGAGCTCCCGGGCGCGCATGGCGACGGCGTCGAGCTTGCGCTGGAGGCGTTCTTCGAGGTTGCGCAGCTCCTCCGCGGAGAAGGGGTCCTGGAGCGCGAACGCCCCGAGGGGGGTCGACGCCGTGTCGTAGACCTGTCGCGGACTGCGTACATCCTGGCTGCGCTCCTCTTCAGGGATGGGCAGCTGGTTGTTGTCACTCACGACCTCTTCGGCGGTGACGCTCTCGGGGAAAATGCCGCCGACGGCTTTCATCTCGTGCATGGGGGTGCCGGTGAGCACCGAGAAAGTCACGAAGGATCCAATGAGGAGCGAGAGCCCACCAATGCCGTAGGCGACGTATTTGAGGAGGTTGTTCATTGGTCAGTTTCGATCGGTCTCTGCGTTTCCATCCGCGCCGCGCTGACGCGCAGCAAGGGCCTGTTTCATGCTCACCTTGGAGGCGATGTACTCGTCGCTAGCCCGTGCTACGCGCCGGCGAGCAAGCGACTTCTGTTCCGTGAGCCATCGGTGCTCCAGTCGTGCGAGGGCTTCCACATCGCGCTTGGCCGCCTGGCTCTCGAGTCGTTTTTCGCCCGCCACGAGACGGGCTTGTTCCAGGCGCGCACGCTGGACGTCGATGTCCTCGCGCTGGCTGTCGAGGACCTGGTGAGCGCCAAGGAGCGACTGCATGCCGCCGGAGGCCCGGCGGGTCACAAGGCTCCCCCGGAGCTGCTCTTCGCCGAGGGCAACCTGGGTTTTGGCCTGGGTGACCCGATCGTCGGCGCTGGCCACGTCTCGCTCGGAGAGTGCCCAGTCGAGCCGCTTGATCTTCGCTTGTTCTTCCTTGAGGCGCAGGAGGCGCGCGAGTCGGAAGGGCTTCATCGGGCGCCCTCCATGAGTCCGGTGACCATCTGCAACATCTCGACGGAGTCAGCGAACGAGGTTGGGTCGCTGGTGTCCTGCTGAAGGAAGGCGTCGATGGCGGGCATGCGATCGAGGGCCATATCGAGGGCGGCGTTCGAACCGCGGTGGTACGCGCCGACGTCGACGAGGTCCTTGCCGTCCCGCCAGGCGGCCATGAGCTCGCGGGCCCGTCTTGCCGCAAGGGCGTGCGGGCCATCGGCGAGCTTGGGCATCAATCGAGAGAGGCTGTCGAGGATGTCGATGGCCGGGAAGTGCCCGGCCTGTGCGAGGGCCCGTGAGAGCACGATGTGCCCGTCCAGGAGCCCGCGCAGGGAGTCGGCCACCGGGTCGTCCTCGCCTTCGCCGTCCACGAGGACGGTGAGGAGGCCCGTGATGCTGCCCCTCGCGGTGCGGCCCATGCGCTCGAGGAGCTTGGGGGCCATGGCGAAGAAGCTGGGCGGATAGCCGCGCGTGGTGGGGGGCTCGCCAGCGGCGAGACCGATCTCGCGTGCCGCGTGGGCGAAGCGAGTGATCGAGTCGAGCACGAGCAGCACGTTCTTTCCCTGATCGCGGAAGTGCTCGGCGATGGTCATGGCCACCCAAGGGGCGGTCAGGCGCTCCAGGGGGGAGCGGTCGGACGTGGCGGCGACGAGGACGGATCGCTTGAGACCCTCCGGGCCGATGGTCTCCTCGAGGAAGTCGCGCACTTCGCGGCCACGCTCGCCGACCAGGCAAGCGACCACGACGTCGGCGTCCGTGCCTTGGGTGATCTGCCCGAGTAGCGTTGACTTGCCGACGCCCGCGCCGGCGAAGATGCCCACGCGTTGGCCGCGGCCCAGGGTGTTGAGCCCATCGATGGCCCGGACGCCCGTGGTGAACGGTTCTGCCACGGTCACGCGGGAGAGGGGGCGCGGGGCGGG
>CAJXRJ010000073.1 GCA_913058555.1 uncultured bacterium | reverse complement strand
GGCAGCGTCAGATGTGTATAAGAGACAGATCGATACCAGAGTCGACGCCGGAATCATGGCTCGGAAGCGGCACGATCCCATCGCGCTCGTCGAATGGACCAGCGGTGCCACCCGTATCCTGTGACTGACTCGGTTCTGCCCTTCCCATCCGCGACCTCCGCCGCTCGCCCTTGACCCCTCCGGCGGGCGCGCCCAAAGGCCCTCCCGCGTGCTCACTTGTCTCGCGCGTAAGGGATCGTAGCGCTAAGGGATCGAATTCCGATGGATGAATCGCCCTCTGGCCCATCCTTCATGAGGACCCGAGCACGACTTACACTCTGCGCCATGGGATCCCCTCTTGCCGCCATCGTAGCCACATGCCTTCTCTCCCCTGCCGGGGCCGCACAGCAGGGGGAAACTCACATCGGGCGATACGTGGGCACTCTGGAAGGCCTCGCCCGCCCCGTGGCCGTCGAATTTACGGAGGGGGCCGATGGCTCACACCACCTGTGGATCGCCGAGGAGGGCAGCGCTGGGACTCCCCCAAGACTGCGGTGGGCTTCGGTCAGTGTGGACGGCAGCGCTCAACTCTCCCCGGACTTCAGCGCTGGCGAAGGCACACTTCGACGCCCGAGCGGCGTCGCGGCCGGCCTGGATGGGCAGCTCTTCGTCGTCGACTCGGAATTGCACCAAGTGCTTCGCCTCGACGGCGCCAACCCAAAGGACAACAGGCAAGGGACGTGGACCGTGCTCGCCGAGAAGGGCGCCGGCCCCGGCCAGGTGCTTTTCCCCGCCGACGTGGAGTGGCGAGGCGCCGAAGATGGCCCCGGTCAACTGATCGTCGCCGACACCGGCAATCGCCGCGTCCAGGTGCTCGACTTGGCAAGCGGCGAGTGGCGCGTGCTCACCCCAGAGAATCTCGCCCGCCCCACGGCGGCCCATTTCATCGGGGGCCCTGACGGCTCAACGCAAATCGCGATCGCCGACGGATCCCGGCACCGGATCGGAATCGCAGGCCTCGACGGTTCCCTGGTCCGCTGGTTCAGCGACTGGGGTTCCTTCCCCTCCCTCGTTTCAACGCCGTCGGCCCTGGCAGTGGCGGATGGGCTGATCTTCGTCGCGGACACGGAAAACCACCGCGTCCAAGCGTTTGATCCCGCGCTGCCGCTTCCCCTCAAGTACCGATTTGGCGTGCACGCCATCCGCCCCGGCGAAGGTGAAGGCCGGCTGCACTATCCGGTGGACGTTGCGATCTCCACGGACGCGGCGCTGCTCGCGCTCCCTGAGCCCCTCTATAGCCGCGTGCAGTTCTTTTCGCGAGCACCAGGGGCCGAACCCGTGGAGGACCCCACACGCGTGGGCCTTGGCGCCCCGGGAGCCCACCTCGGGCCTGACGCATCGGCGTCGGGGAGCTACCTCGTCACGTTTTCCCCTGAGAGCCACCGGGTCCAGGTCCATGACCTGCGCGGGGAAGGGCCTGTGCGGGTGGCGGAGATCTTCGGATACGGAAGGCGGCTCGGCATGCTCCAGGGTCCCGCGGGACTCTGGCTAACGGACGCGGGCCGCACCCTGCTCGTCACCGACACGGGCGCACGCCGCCTGTCCCGGGCACACCTCAAGGTCCGCCCCGATGAGCCCATCGCCCAGGACCCCGAGGTCGCCGAGTACCACGACGCACTACTCCTCGGGGAGCTCGCCGGGGAGGGCCTCGACTGGGGGGACTGGGCCCAAAGCCTACGTCCTGCCGAGCGAGCCGCTTGGCTTGCGCCCATGCCGGGATCGGTGTGCGCCCAGGGGGAACAGATCTTGGTCGCCGACCGCGCCAACAATGCCGGAATCCTCCTCGACGGGGAGCTTCGGCCCACGGGAATCCTGCGGGCTGGACAAGGCGCGCGCCCCATCGCCTCCATCGGTGGGGTGCACCCCTCACCCTCCGGCGGATGGCTCGTGGTGGATCGCGGCATGGACGGACCGAAGCGCTTCGGACGCGTCTTGCACTTTCTTGCCGACGGTTCCTTCGCGGGGGAATTCGGCAACGAGGTCCTTCTGGCCCCCGACGCCATCGTCTGCCGCGGCTCCTCCGTCTTCGTGAGCGACCCCCTACGATCGCGCATCGAGACCTTTGACCTGACCGAAGGCGCAGCCACCCACGTGGGCGGCTTTGGCACGCCCGGCCTCGGCAGGACGGAGTTCCACGACCCCCGCGGCCTGGCTGTGCTCGAGGACGGCCGTCTCATCGTGATCGACCACGGGAGCCACCGGGGACAGATCTTCGACACCGAAGGGAACTTCCTGACCGGCTTCGGTGGTCGGCTCTACACGAAGCCCCTCAAGAAGCCCCGCTGAGGCGGCGCGGCACCACCTCCCACCATGTCTAACTCCATCAGGCGGCCCTATGCCGCGTCCTTCGCATGGGTTCTCCTGGCGATCGCGCCCCTCGCCGGCTGCGGCGGCGAGGAAGAGCCCCCCACGGGCGGACCGTCGGGGGCCGCTGCTGGCGCGGCGGCGCCGTCCCTTGCCGAAGCCGACCAGGTCTCGCTCGCGGCGAGCTCCGCCCGCGGCAACTTCCAGATTCGAATCCGTCCTGAGGGCGGCTCGATCCCCCTGAACGAGCCCTTTGCGGTCATCGTGGATCTCATCGCCCCCGGCACCGGCGACCGATTGGAGGACTACGGAAGCGTCACCCTCGACGCGCGCATGCCCGCCCATGGGCACGGCATGCTCCGGGACGTGGAGCTGGTCCCCAACGGGGAAGGCGCCCTCCGTGCGGAGGGGCTTCTTTTCCATATGATCGGCCACTGGGAGTTCCACGTGGACATGACCCGAGGGCTGCGCACCGAGCGCGCCCAAGTGAGCTACGAACTGACGCTTTGAAGGATCCAAAGCCAGCCGTCGGCAACCGATTGGCAGTCCGATGCCTCCCCGCGATGGTCGCGACGGCCGCGATGATCTGCTCCTGTGATCGCCAGTCCCCTAACGGGGAAACGGCACCGAGCGAGCCAGCGCGCCACGAGCTAGTGATCGACGTGTCCGGCGCCCTGCGAAAGCGGCTCCAGTCGTTCTCGCCCTTGCCCGAGCCGCCCGCGGACCCAACCAACCGTGTGTCCGACGATCCGGCCGCCGCCCAGCTCGGGCAAGCGCTCTTCTTCGACGAACGACTCTCATCGAACGGCGCGGTGTCATGCGCCACGTGCCACCGTCCGGACCTTGGGTTCACGGACGGCCTCTCCCTTGCGATGGGCGTCGACCAGGGCAAGCGCCACACGCCGACCCTGCTCAACGTGAGCTACCACCGTTGGCTCACATGGGACGGCCGCGCCGACTCCCTGTGGATGCAGGCCCTCGACCCCCTGGAGGACCCGCGCGAGATGGGCACGACCCGCGGCGAGCTGGCCGAGATCATCACCCGAGATGAAGGGCTACGGCGCGCCTACGGCGACGTGTTCGGAGAGCTCCCCAAGTGGCTCTCCGAGGCCGTCGCGGGGGGACAGAGCCTCGCGGCGCGACCGCCACGCCGCGGCGAGCCGGGGGACACCGAGGTGGCCTCCCGGTGGGCCGCCCTCCCCCCCGAGCAGCGCGCGGATGTCGACAGGATCTTCGTGAACGCCGGCAAGGCCATCGCTGCCTACCAGCGCCGCCTCGTGCGTGGCGCGTCCCCCTTCGACCGCTTCGTGGAGGGCCTCGCCGAAGGAGATGAGGAGAAGCTTGGCTCGTTGTCTCCCGCGGCCCAGCGCGGCCTCATGATCTTCATGGGCAAGGGAACCTGCACGCTTTGTCATAACGGGCCCAACTTCTCCGACGGGGAATTCCACAACAACGCGTTGCCCACTCTTCATGGGGGCGAACCCGTCGATGCAGGCCGCTATGACGGCGCGGCCGTGCTCCTCGACAGCGAGTTCCACGCCGCCGGACCCCACAGCGACGACACCACAGGCGCTGCTGCTCAGGCGATTCGCAGCCTGAGACAGACCTCGGAGACCTGGGGCGAATTCCGTACGCCGAGCCTGCGGAATCTCGCGGATCGGGCGCCCTTCATGCACCAGGGGCAATTGCGCGACCTGGACGCCGTGTTGGAGTTCTATTCAGAGCTCGCCGGCGCCACGGGAAGGAGCCATCACCAGGAACAGATTCTGCGCCCCCTGCGTCTCACGTTGGACGAGAAGGCCGATCTACGCGCGTTCCTGGACTCCCTGAACGGGGAGCCCCTTTCGGAAACGCTCCTGAAACCGCCTTCGACTCCCCGGATCGATCCCGATTCGGCCCCGACGTTTCCCCGATGAGTCCCGCCGAGCGCCCCTGGCGCCATGGCCGGATACTCTTCGGCACCGCGGGGTACCGTCTCGTACGTTCCAGGACTCCCCCATTCTCCCAGCGCCCTTCTCCCGTCCATCGATGACTCGATTTGACTCGCGCGCGGCTTTCGCCGCCGCCGGACTCGGCTTCCTTCTAACCGCGACCGCCGTCGCGCACGAAGACGACCCCAAGCTCCTCGACCGCAAGCCCCCCGTGGCGGGCACGGGATACCTCTCAGGTGTCCCGACCGCTGCCAACGGTGCTAGCTTCGGCACATCCCAAGCCAACCTGGGCTTCCCCGCCAGCGGCGTGTCCCTGTCCGCTTGGCTGACGATGTCGGACCTCGGCAACGGCAACGAGAACGGCAACGACTGCTGGGGCTACGTCTCCCCGTCAGGCCGCGAGTACGCACTAATGGGTACGACCGGTGCGACCGTCGTGGTGGAGATCACCAACCCGGGCATGCCCCAGGTCATCGGCCGCATCAATGGTCCCTCCAGCACATGGCGGGACATCAAGACCTACCAGGACCGTGCCTACACGGTCTCCGAGGGCGGCAACGGCATTCAGGTCATCGACCTGTCGGACGTCGACAACGGCACGGTCACCCTGGAAACCACGATCACCGGCCAGGGGACGAACGCCACGCACAACGTCGCCATCGACGAGGTCAGCGGCTTCCTCTACCGCGTGGGCGGAAGCGGCAACGGGCTGCGGATCTACTCCCTCGCGAACCCGGGCTCGCCCCAATTCGTCGGCCAGTGGAACACTCGCTACGTGCACGACGCACAGATCGTGACCTACACGACCGGCCCCTACGCCGGACGCCAGATCGCGTACTGCTGCAGCGGCTTCAACGGCGGCTTCCAGGACACCGGCCTCTCGGTCCTCGACGTCACCAACAAGTCCAACATCACTTCGTTGAGCCAGGTGAGCTACCCGGGCAACGAGTACAGCCACCAGGGCTGGCTGTCCGAGGACCTCACGCGCTTCTATCTCGGAGACGAGCTGGACGAGGGCGCGACCGTCTCGACGACGTCGACCCGCGTGTTCGATGTTTCCGATCCCGGGAACGCGAGCTACATCGGCGTGTTCGATAACGGCGACCCCGCGATCGGTCACAACATGTACACGAAGGACGGGCTGCTCTTCCAGGCGAACTACACCTCGGGTCTTCGGATCTTCGACGTGGACGCCAACCTGAACAACCCGCCCGAGATCGGCTACTTCGATACGGCGCCGAGCTCCACCTCGACGTCGTTCAACGGCCTCTGGAGCTGCTACCCCTACTTCCCCAGCGGAGTCGTCATCGGCAGTGACATCGAGCGCGGACTCTTCGTCATGCAGCTCGACGGAATCTCGCTCGACGTGGTCGGCGGGCTCCCCAGCATCCTGAACCCCGCGGGTGACAGCGTGGAAGTCAGTGCACAAGGCCTCGTCGCCGGCACCGTCGACCCGAACGGTCTGTCGCTCAACTACGACATCGGCGCCGGCTTCACGTCCGTCCCGATGACGCAGCTCCCGAACGGCAACTTCACCGGGGACTTCCCGGCCGTACCTTGCGACACGAACGTGAAGTGGTACATCGCTGCCGTATCGAACTCCGGTTCGCAGTCGACGCTCCCGGCCGATGCACCCACTGCCTTCTACTCGACGACGGCCGCTGAAGGCATCACCGTCGCCGCCTCCAACAACATGCAGACGGCCGATGGATGGGTCGGTGGAGCCCCTGGCGACACCGCCTCCACGGGGATCTGGGCCCGGGGCAACCCGGTGGGCACCGACGCCCAGCCCGAGGACGACAACAGCCCGATCGGAGGCGCTTGCTGGTTCACCGGCCAAGGCATTCAAGGTGGCAGCCTCGGAGCCGCGGACGTCGATGGCGGTTTCACGACCCTGACGACGCGCCTCTACGACGTGGCCTCGCTGAACGATCCGACGATCTCCTACTTCCGCTGGTACTCGAACGATCAGGGGGGCAACGCCAACGCGGACGTCTTCGACATCGAAATCAGCGACAACGGCGGTAGCACTTGGACCCTGCTCGAGCGCGTGGGCCCCTCGGGCGCAGGCACGTCGGGCGGCTGGATCAAAGCCTCGTTCCGTCTGGCGGACTTCGTGTCCCTCACGTCCCAGGTTCAGCTGCGCTTCATCGCCGAGGACGCCGGTGGCGGCTCGATCGTTGAAGCGGCTATCGACGACTTTGAGATCAGCGACACAGACTGCGGCGGCCCCATCGGCGTGTCGTACTGCGTGGGCGTTGCGAACTCCACTGGCAACGTCGGCGAGATCACGGCATCTGGATCGAACGAGATCGCCCTCAACAACCTGGCGCTCCTCGCTGGCAACCTGCCTCCGAACCAGTTCGGGTTCTTCGTGGTGTCACGCAACCAAGCGTTCATCACGAACCCCGGCGGCAGCCAAGGCAACCTCTGCGTCGGCGCTGAGACCGGACGTTACCTGACGCAGATCGGCAGCTCGGGCCCCTTCGGAGCCCTGGGCCTGACGGTGGACACCACCGCGATCGTCCAGCCAGTTGGAACCGTCGCAGCCCTCCCGGGCGAGACCTTCAACTTCCAGTGCTGGCACCGCGACAACAACCCGTCGGCGACGTCGAACTTCACGCGCGGCTTCGCCGTGACGTTCCAGTAGTCTCAGTCTCATCTGCGTCAGCAGATGAACCATAAAGGAAAGCGGACCCTACCCAAGTAGACCCGCCACCTCGGTGAGCCCCAGGAGAGGCGACGAGCGCACCCGCGCCCGTCGCCTCTCTCCTATTTCGGCCTTCCCCACGCCCCCCCAAAAAGGTGAACCGGTTCGCGGCAATCCCCGCGCGCCCTTACCCTGGACGGCATGCTGCTCACCACGACGCTCCTCCTCGCCGCCCTGCCCACTCCCCCGCTGCCCGCCGCCGAGGATCCCCCGATCCAGGTCTACATTCTCGCGGGCCAATCCAACATGGAGGGCAAGGCACGCATCTCCGTCCTTGAGCACCAGATCACCGACCCGAAGACCGCGCCGCGCTTCGCTCACCTCCACAACGACGGCAAGTGGATCGAGCGGGACGACGTCACGATCGACTTCCTCGATCGCCGGGGCCCGCTCACCGTGGGCTACGGCAGCCCGGATCGAATCGGGCCCGAGCTGGAATTTGGGCACGTGGTCGGCGATCACCACGAGGCCCCCGTGCTCATCATCAAGGTCGCCTGGGGAGGCCGCAGCCTGTGGCGCGACTTCCGGAGCCCCAGCGCCGGCCTGCCCGGCAAGGACGTCCTGGCGGACCTCCTGGCCCGGGCCCAGAAGAAGCGCCCCGATGCCACCCCAGCGGAGATCCAAAACAGCTTCGGCGCGACCTATCGCGCGATGCTCGCGGAGATCGACGCCACCCTCAAGGACCTCCCGGCCATGTTCCCTGACGCCGAAGACCGAGGACACGAACTCGCTGGCTTTGTCTGGTTCCAGGGCTGGAACGACATGATCGACGAGCGGGCCACCGCCGAGTATGCGGACAACATGGCTCACTTCATTCGTGACGTGCGCGGAGCACTCAAGGCCCCGGAGCTCCCGTTCGTCATCGGCCAGTTCGGTGTCGGTGGCCTCACCGCCGCCCACCCCAAACACCTTCGCTTCAAAGCCGCCCAGGCCGCGCCCACCGCCCTGCCCGAGTTCCAAGGCAACGTCGCCCTGGTGAAGACCGACGCCCACTGGGACACCGAGGCCCAGGCAGTCTTCGACAAGGGCTGGAAGGAGAACCTCGACGCCTGGAACCGAGTCGGCTCCGACCGGCCATACCACTACCTCGGCAGCCCCCGCACCATGTGCGGCATCGGCGGCGCCTTCGGAAAGGCGGTCCTCCAGTTGAAAGCACCCACCGCGCCCCGTTCAGCGAAGTAGCCACGATGGAATCGGACGCAACCGTCCTGGTCCCTGATGCCCTTGCAGGGACGCCGGCACGCACCAGAACGGCAACTGGCATTAGCCTTGCCCCCGCGCCCTGATCGGGAAATGAGAGCGGCCCCCAGGGCGAGACTCGAGGTCTCGCCCTGGGGGCCGCAAAGACGCCACTTGGTTTCTACCAGCTCACCACGGGCACACCCGAGACGGCCATGGGCGTGAACGGCGGCAGCCCAGAGATCGAGTTGAACGCTTCGTCGTACTCCCAGTTCCGGATCGGCGCGGTGTAGCGGTCTGATCCGTACGCCCAGTCACCGGTGGCGTACTGGCTGTCGTAGATGTTCACGAAGGAACCAGAGATGTTGCACGGGATACCGCTCCACCTTTCGTGGAAGCGCGGCAGGTTCTCGAGGCCGCCGTTATAGCGGCCCTGCACGCTTTCATAGCTGCCCGTGATCATTGCGAAGTTGAAGGTGGTCTCGGTCGCTGACGGCAACGTGCCGGGCGCCTTGGTGCCATCCCAGGCGTTCGACAGCAGGTTGATCGCGTCGCCGATGACGGCCGCCGACTTCTTACTCACGGTGTTGTAGTCCCCGTGCACGTAGACCGGCCCAGCGCTGGCCACCGTCAGCGCGCTCGGGATCTCGGAGCCGTTCGTCAGCACAAGGCCGCGGGCCTCGAGCCCATCCCCCATGCCCTCGTGCGCTGCGTACACGAGGCCGTTGGCCGGCGCGTAGCCGGTAGCCGCCAAGGCAGCCATGTCGATCTGCGCGACCCGCAGTCGCGTCGGATCGCTGTCCGACTGGCGCATGTCCGGAATGTCCGTCAGCGTCACCGCGGAGGACACGAAAGTCGTGATGTCGTTTCCGTCCGCGTCGGTCGCGGTGTAGCTCAGGCCGTCTTCGCTCACGATGATCGCCAGGCCGGCGTTTTCGTGGTAATAGCCCTTCTCGAAGTTGCCCGAGCCCGCCGGGACTTCCTCGTACAGTTGGATCGAACCGATGTCCGGCGTCACGGCCTCTTCGACGCCGTGCTGGCCCGTCATGACAGTCTGGCCCGAACCGCTGTAACCGCTGGGCTCACCCCAAAGCTCCTGGGACCCGAACTCGAACGGCAGGTAGTCGCCGCTGTCGAAGAAGTCCCCGTCCATGTTCGAGTCAAAGCCCGATCGGAAGGCCGAGTCATACCCACTGATGGAAGCCGGCCCGAACTGCGCCTTGCTGAGCATGCGCTCGAACACGCTCGGCTCCGCCGAGTCGAAGGGGTTCTCGACCCACTTCCGGATGTCGACGTTGCCGCCGGCTTCGGTGCCCGACTTCTTCGCGCGGTAGATATCGCCCACGGCACGCACGTAGTTCGTGTCGAATTTGATCGTCGACCCACCGCCGAGGAACATATCCGCGTTGGAGTGCACCCGTCCGCGAAGGGTCATGTCGGGACCGGCGTGGATCTCGAGGTCTTGGTCATAGAACACCGCGAACTGAAAGAGCGGCGTCCACTCGACGTTGACGATGCGTTGGGCCGAAGCCGACGCTCCGTCCGTTTTGGCGCGCGCCGTGATTTCATACGGCTGGATCAAACGCACGATGCCGGACGCATCCGAGCTCGTGGCTTGATTGCCAAGCTCCGCCACCTGGTACTCCACCGTGTTCTCCCCGATCTGCATCGTGCCTGAGAGCAGCGGGTTGTCCCAGTTGGCGAGGGCCGTCTGGAGGTCCTTCTCCACCTTGTTGAGCGCCCCCTCCGCAAGCAGTCGAGACTTCGTCTGACCCCGCTTGATGTCCGCCCGCCGGTCGCTCACCCCCGCCATGGTGAACATGACCGAGACCATGCTCGCCACCACGAAGGTGCCGAAGACCGCGTAGAGAAGCGCGATTCCGCCCCTCGGGCCCCCCGCCCCGCGGCCTCCCTGGCCGTCTTGATTCCATCGTATACGTCTTGTGCTCTTCATCGCCGCCCCCGGCTTGCCGCTTTCGCGGCTACTCACTAGTCCCCCAAGAAGGAACGCAACCAAGTCCGCGCCGTGCGGCCTTGGGCCTTCCCCCGCCCAACCATCAGCCGTTCCGTAGGCGAACAATCGCCTCGTTTCGGCTTCTGTACACATGGCCCGCATCGTCCCTCACCCGGAAGAAGAGGCGAACCCTCACGGCGCCGCTCGGGATCGAAGGCACCGAGAACCCCGACGAAAGCGGAGTGTCAAACTCGATGCGCTCGACGTTCCTTGCGAGCACCTTGCGCTCGCCCGATCCGTCGTTGCGGACCCGCACGAGCTCGTTCTCTCCATTCGGCCCCGTCGCCGTGACCATGTACCCGATGTCTGCATGGCTCCACACCACGCCCGTATCGGGATGAATCGTCGCATTCGTGGGATCCCACGCGAGAACATCGGCTGGGTCGTCCGTGGGGACGCCGTCCCCGTTTCCGTCTAGCTCCGGGATGCCGTTGCCGTCGGCATCGAGCTCAGGCCGGCCGTCCCCGTCGAAGTCGCTCGGAAGGCATAACACGATGGACTTCACAGGGCCGAAGTCTGCCTCGCCTGGGGCCGCTTCCGTCGGACCGGGCGTGTGGTCGAAGAACGTGAAGCCGGGGCCCGCGTTGCCGTTCACGAACACGTGCGGGTACGAGTTGCCGTTGAGGGTCTCGGTCCCCGACATCCGGAGATCGGACATGATCGACTTCATCGCGCGCTCGCCATGCCGGAACATCTGGGCCTCCAGGTTGCCCAGCTCCGTCATCTTGCTCGACGTCTGACTGGCGCTGATCGTCACCTTGGCGAGCACCGCCAGGATCGTGACGCTCAGGACCATCTCGATGAGCGTGAACCCGGCCGCTCTGCTCTGCCTTGGTTGTTTCATTGCTAGGCGTCTCATCGTGTCTTGATCGTGGAGAGAGTCGCTCGCTGCGGGCGGGATCGGCCGTCGTTCCACGTGGCGGTGAGAACGATCTCGAGGGGATCAGGCACGGCTCCGCCTGCGACATAGCCCGGGTACTGGGGCACGATGCGCTCGCTGGCGAGGTGCAGACCGTCGTAGCCAGGAATGGACGTTCCCGGCGGAAAGGCCACAGGCATCTCGTCGGCGGTGCGAGTCAAGATCTCCTCCATGCAGACCTCGAGGTCCGTCATGGCGGACGCCGCATCGCGGCTGGAGTCCATCAGCTCGAAGCTCTTCACCTGCGACCCGAAAGCCGCGAGAGTGGCCACGAGCAAGATGGCGATCGCGACCACCAGCTCCAGCATGGAGAAGCCCGCTCGGGCCCCCTGACCAACGCGGCCGGCGCAGGGCCTGCCCTGAGCGATTCGCAAGGACCCGGAGGTCCTTGGGATGGGGTCTTGTCGGTTGTTACTTGTTGCCCACATGGGATCGATTCCAAAAGGGAAATCGGATCGGTCGGCGGGCGAATACCCACCGGCGGGCCCCGGGGCCTGGAAAGCGCGGGCGATGAGCCGTGACTTCCTAGGTTCCGAACAGGTCCAACACCCCGCTCGGATTGAGGCGGCGAACACTACCCCAGGATGTCGCTTTGTCAAAAACTGCGGCGGGTTTGGCCACGAAATCGCCCGTTATCCCCTTCCGGGGGTGCCCTACGGGCGTCCGTAGACGCCAATCTCGCACGAAGTGAAGCCCGCGGCCTGAAGAAGCGCCTCGATCTGGTCCCGGCTCGCCTCAGCACGGGTCACTTCTGCTTCCCCCACCTCCACCTTGGCGTGCTCCCCGTGATGGCGCACCCGCAGTACGCGGAACCCGATCGCCTTCAACGCGGCCTCCGCGCCTTCGACTCGCTGGAGGCGCTCTGGCGTGACCTCGGTCCCGATGGGGATGCGCGAGGCGAGGCAAGCGGACGCCGGCTTCGTCGCCACGGGCAAGTCAAAGCGTCGCGCGTACTCACGCACGTCTGCCTTGGTGAACCCGGCCTGGCTCAGGGGAGCCACGACACCAAACTCCTGGGCGGCCCGGGCGCCGGGACGATCGTCACTCCAATCGTCGACGATCTCCCCAAAGGCCAGGTACGGGAACGACTCGCTCCGGGCGAAACTCTCCATGGCCCGGAAGAGCGCCGCCTTGCAGAAGTAACAGCGGTCCCCCGCGTTCGCGCGATAGCTGGGATCGCTCCCCTCGTCTGTACGCACTTCGACAAGTCGCGCGCCGACGAGCTGGGCCACTTCACGCGCTTCGGTCAACTCCGCCCGCGGCAGGGACGGCGAGTCCGCGATGACCGCAATGCCGTTGTCGTCGCCCAAGACGCGATGGGCCGCATGCAGGAGCACGGTCGAGTCCACGCCCCCCGAAAACGCCACGGCGACGCGCGCCATGGACTCGAGGGATCGGTCCAGGGCCGCGACCTTGGATCCATAGGAGACCGCGTCAATCATGGGTTTCGAAGGGGCAGATGCGCGCCTCAAAGGTATTGCTGGACCTTGTTGACGTAGCCCTCGGCGCTGGCGCGGATGCCCGCCATCTGTGCGTCCGACACCTCCCGCACGATCTTGGCGGGGACCCCGACCACGAGGGACCTGGGCGGCACGACCATGCCCTCCTTCACCACGGCCCCGGCGCCGATGATGGACCCCTCGCCGATCTCACAGCCACCCAGCAGGATCGCGCCCATGCCGATGAGGCAGCGGTCCCCTACCTTGGCGCCGTGAAGGACACAGCGGTGGCCGATGGTGACCTCCTCGCCGATCACGTTGGGCACGTCGATGTCCGCGTGGATCATCGTGAGGTCCTGCACGTTGGAACGCGCGCCGATGTGAATCGAAGCATCGTCGCCGCGCAAGACGCAGCCAAACCACACGTTCGCGCCTTCACCGAGCTCGATGCGGCCGGTCAGGGTCGCGTTCTTTGCGGCAAAAGCGCCGCCATCGAGGCGTTCGAAGAGGCCGGCGGCGGGGAAGGATTTCACCCGGGCGCCCCCTGAAGGGTCGGTAGTCGTCATTGGGAAAGGCCTTGGCTCTGGATGAACAGGGAAGTGCTGTTGTTGAGGGCGTGGACCACCCAAGCGGCAAAGAGGCTTCGGGTCCGCAGCTTGACCACGGCAATGACCACGGCCAAGACGAAGATGGTCGGTGCCGCGGCCAGACCGTGGGCCAGGGCGAACAGCGTCGAGGAAATCACGACGCCAGCGACCGTCCCGAGCTTGCCCCGGAACAGCTCCAGAAGGAACCCCCGGAAGAGGACCTCCTCGAGGAAAGGGATGATCACGACGGCAAAAAGCGCCACCCGCCAAGGGGCCGTTTCGATCTCATCCGAGATGGCCACGGCAACATCCTGGACCGGTACATCCAGACCCTGGAGCCCGTACGCGGCCGCCGTCATGAGGCTCGCTCCGTAGAAGAACGGCGCGCCGAGGACGAAGCTCACGATGGCGGTGGCGGTGCGGCCCAGGGGGATCGTCTGGGGCGTGAGCGACCGAACCCCCAGGGCTTGGGCGCCCCGGCTTCGCTTCATCGATGCCCAGCCGATGTAGAGGCAGGGGACCAAGAATGCGCAGGTCGTCTGAATGGCCTGGCCCAGGAAGCCGACGTTCTGAAGGCGCTCGATGGCGTCGTCGTCTGGCTGCCAATGACCCGTCAGAACGTACGACCCGACTAGCGGAATCACTACGCCCGTGGCCACTAGGAAGAGCGCTACGGCCGCAAAAAGGTCCTCCCATCGGAACGCCGCGGGCGCCAGTTCGGATCGGTGTAGCAAGCGCCCCACGATCGCCTGGCGCAGCGGCAATACAAAGGCGCCGACCACGACCAAGCCCAATGCCGCACCGGCGATCAGGCCTGGCCCAAGTTCATTGAGCGCCTCGGCGCCGGTTTCCTCGATCGCTCCGAGCATGTGCGGTTAAGTGCCCGCGCGATCAGCTCGCGGGGCCAGCCTCTTCGATCAGACCTTCTTCGGGCGACGACGCGTTGGCGTACAGCTTCTTGGGAATGCGACCCGCAAGGTACGCGCCGCGGCCCGCGTGGCAGGCGTCCCGCATGGCAGCGGCCATGCGCAGGGGCTCACGCGCCCCCGCGATGGCGGTGTTCAGCAGCACGCCTTCCGCCCCGAGCTCCATGCACTGCGCCACGTCCGACGCCGTTCCGACCCCCGCGTCAACGATCACGGGCACGTCGACGAGTTCCATCAGGATGCGGATCGCGTTGGGGTTGAGCACGCCCTGGCCGGAGCCGATCGGCGAGCCTGCGGGCATGACAGCGGCGGCGCCGAGGTCCGCGAGGCGCACGCCGAGGCGCGGATCATCGGAGCAGTACACCATGACGGTGAAGCCCTCCTTGACGAGGGTCTCGGTGGCCTCGAGCGTCCCCACGGGGTCGGGAAGCAGCGTCTTCGGATCCCCGAGGACCTCCAGCTTCACCAGCGGCGTGTCGAGCAGCTCCCGTGCGAGCCGCGCCGTGCGCAGCGCCGACTCCACGTCGTAGCAGCCCGCGGTGTTCGGAAGGATGTGGTACCGGTCCCGATCGATGTAGTCGAGCAGCGACTCGCCCGTCGTGGGGTCGGGGTTCACGCGCCGGATAGCGACGGTCACCATCTCGGTGCCACTGATCTCGAGGGCCTCGCGGGTCTCCTCGAAGCTCGCGTACTTCCCTGTTCCCACGAGCAGGCGTGAGTTCAGCTCATAGTCGCCGATGCGAAGGGGCTCGTCGGCGAACTGATCGCGGGGCATAGGGCCAGCTGACATGGATGGTGTGATCTCTGAGCTCATCTTCGGTTGCGTCTGTTAGCCGCCCCCCACCAGGGTGACGATCTCGACTCGGTCGCCCGGCTCGAGCTTGCGGTCCGCGTGTGTGAGTCGCGGCACGATGTCCTTGTTGATCTCGATGGCCACCTGGCTCGGCTTCAGGCCGCGGGACGCCACGAGGTCCGCCACCGTGGACCCCGCGGGCACGCGCATGTCTTCGCCGTTCACGGCGATCAGGAGCTCAGCTTCGGTCTCGGTCATTAACCCACGCGCAAGAACGCGCACTTGAGATAGTCCGACTCCGGAAGGGTCGCAAGGTGCGGGTGGTCAGGAGAAGCCTTCGCGAGCTCCTCGATCCAAACGTCGCGCTGCGCCAGATGCGCGGACTTGCCGATGAACTGCACAAAGTCCTGGGCGCTGACGTTGTAGGAGCACGAAGCCGTCACGACCGAGCCGCCCGGGGGCGCAAGGTCAAACGCGCGCCGGTTCAGCTCGACGTAACCACGCTCGGCCCCTTCGATCTCCTTCTTGGAGCGCGCGAAAGCCGGCGGGTCCACAACGATCAATTCGTAGCGCTCTTCCTTCTCCGCGCGGGCCCGCATGTCCTTCATGCAATCCACGCGCTCGACCTTGATCTTGTCCTGGAGCCCGTTGCGCTCCGCGTTGGCAAGGATGCGTTCGCACGCGGCCTTGTTCTGTTCCAGGCAGGTCACCTGCTCTGCACCGGCCAATGCCGCATGCAGCCCGAAGAGCCCGTCGTAGCTGAACGCATCGAGCACCCGCCCGCCTTTGCCGCGCTCCGCGGCGGCGCGGCGGTTGCGCGACTGGTCGAGGTAATGGCCGGTCTTGTGCCCCGTGAGCACGTCGACTTCGTAAGTGAGCCCGCCGTCCTTGGCCAGGACCGTGCCGTCGAGGCTACCTTCGATCGTCTCGACCCGCGGCTCGAGCTTCTCGAGCTTGCGCACCGACGCATCGGAGCGGTCAACGATCACCTCGGGTTGGAAGGGCAACACCTCCTTCATCACATCGAGGAGGAAGTCGCGCATGCGGTCCGAGCCCTGGGACCCCGACTGCACGACGAACGTCTTCGCGTAGCGGTCGATGACCAGCCCCGGGAATCCGTCAGCGTCGCCGGAGATGATCCGGCAGGACCCCTCCGGATCCATCATCCCGAGCTGTATGCGGTGCTCGACGGAGCGCCGCATACGGTTCACCCAGAACTCGCGGTTCGGCTGCTCCGCTTGCCGCGTCACCATGCGCACCGCAATGCGGCTCGCCGTGCTGTAGAGGCCCCAACCGAGGGGGTGCCCATTCGGATCCTCCACCGGGACCAATTCGCCACGCGTTCCATCGCCGTCCGCGATGTCATCGCGGTATACCCAGGGGTGGCCTTTCATCAACCACCGACGGCCCTTGCCCGAGAGAGTCACCTTGCCCATATTCACCTTCGCCGACGGATCACACTCGGATCACATTCGGGGGCGAAGAGGATAGTCGGGGAGCCCTACCTCTGTCGCACTAGGCGCCGGAATCGCGGTGAGTCCCTGAGGGAAGCCAGATCGGGATCCTCAGCGGCCCATGCCCGCTGTCGGTTCCGGGACTCCTCCGTCGAGTGGTTCAGGGACAATTCCTGGTCGAGCAGATCCAGGGCGCGGTCCGTGTCCCCGAGCAGAGCGTGGGTGCAGCTGAGGTTGTACCAGGTGCCCGGCCCGGGCCGGATCGAGGCCAGCAACGTCCGGGCCTCCGCATCGCGCCCCGCCCGGGCGCGATAGCAAGCCAGGAGCGTGCGCATGAACTCGTCCTTGCGGAGGGCGTAGGCCCGCTCGTAGTAGGCCGTGGCCTTCACCGGGTCGTTCAGCCGGACGTTGGCGTTCACCGCCAGGCTCACGAGGGCCGTGGCGAGAAGGTCCCGCAAGGGCCCCAGTTCCCGGGCGGTGGCCCCGCTATCGGCGAGCTCCCGCTCGAGGTTCTCGCTGTCTCTTATA
>CAJXRJ010000072.1 GCA_913058555.1 uncultured bacterium | reverse complement strand
TTTCGACCGGTAGAAGCCTCGGCGGATGTAGAAGTTCGGGGTCGGGGCGGCGTGCATGGGGCACTCCGTCTGGGGGCAACGTGGCGGTTCGAACATCGGGCAATCTCCTGGTGGAGGCCGATGCGGAGGGCCTCCTCAGGAGACGACCGGTCGAAGGCGGCGATGGTTGCAGGGATTGTGGCGGTTTCGTGCGAAGCGAAGGCCAAAGTGCGGAGCCAGCTTGGAAGGCCTCTCACTGAAGGCACCGCATGAGTCGACGACCCTTGGCTGGCGACCCGTGCGCATGGCGAGCGCGGCCTCGCAGTCAGCCTCCATCTCTCTTGATTCGAGAACGCGCGCCCGGCTCCGCACGTTGCAAGTGAATGCCGTTGCGCAGGGTCGGCAGCTCTGGCTGGGCACTGCTACGATCTGGAGATGCTCGCTCTAATGGCCCTCATTCAATGCTCCTCGCCCCCTAACCTCTTCCAGTTCGACGTCCTGGACCGTCGCCGGGACAGCATGATCAGTGCACCGGACCTCGACGGCGATGGGGACCCGGACTTCTTGCTCGTAGGCTTCCCCTCCGCCCAGGCTTTCTCGGGCCGGACGCGGGCGTTCCTGGGCAGCACGTCACCCACCGTGGATTCGTACAAAGCCGCGTTTGTGGGAGACGCGAGCGGCGATGGAGTTCCTGACATTGCTGCGTTGAGCATTTCCCCGGGAAGCACCTCACTCCGGGTCTATCGGCATACCAGCTTCACCCCGGTCTACTCCCTCCCGCTGCCCCGGACGCCTGTCTTTGGCGGCGCGACACCGGTGGGGCCAACCTCGGATCTCGACCAGGATGGCGAGGGTGACATCTGGGTTCGGGTGCAGAGCGGTCCCTCGGGTGGCGATCGAGAGATTGAGCTTCGGTCGTGTGTCGACGGCAGCCTGATCCGGTCCTTGTCCAGCCCAACAGGTGGCCTGTTGTTTGGCCAGGCAGTCGCGCTGCTGGACGACCTGGACGGCGACGGAGTGGGAGAGCTCGCTATCAGCGAAACGAGCCCAAACGCAGCTCAGCCCCCGACGGTCGGTCGGGTGTACGTCATGTCACCGATGACCGGCGCGGTGCTGCTGGAGATTCCCGCGGGCCCCGGAGCGGTTTCGTTCGGGGAGCGCGTGCACACCGTAGGCGACATCGATGGGGACGGCCGAAGGGACCTGGCCGTGGTGCGAGAGGACACCTCCCACCGTATCGAGATCTTCTCGGCGGTGACCGGGGCGCTCCTCACGACGATGAGTGAGCCTGATAGAAGCACCAGCGTGACGGACAACCTCTTCTTCGGCGTTTCCGCGGCTGATGTAGGCGATGTCGATTTGGATCTCGTTCCCGACCTCGTGGTCGGCGCGCCTAGGGCGAGGTGCGGCGGGCAAGAGGGCGGTGCGGCCTACCTGTTGAGCGGGCGTACGGGCGAGCTCCTTTGGTCCAGCTTTGGCTTTGGGATTTCGCGCCTGTACGGCCGAGACGTGACCGCCCTTGGGGACTTGGACGGTGACGGAGCCGCCGACTGGGGCGTGATGGATCCCGAACACCAATTGGGAGTCAATGAGGTGCGCGTCGACGGCTTCGGATTCGACGCTGGCTTTACGGTCATCGACTGGGAGCAGCCAGGGAGCGGGACGGGCACGATCGACAACGGACAAGATCTCGACACGCCGGGCCTGATGGACCCCGATATCCGTGTGGTTCCCTTTGGGCAGTCATCCCACGGCGTTGCGGCTTTCGACTCAGACCCCGCCGGACCCAACAGTCAGGCCGGCGCCCCTGGGCTCTTGGTCGAGCGGGGCAATCTCCTCGTCATTCAGTCCGACCTTACGCAGTCGACGCCGGGGATCTACGACGCACCGGCGCCAAGCCCCACGGGGGGGACGGTCGTGATTCAATTCCTCCGGCGCGTGGTCCCCAAGTCGATCGACTTGGTGTCCCTGGGGCCGGCGGTCACGGCACGGGTCACGGTCCGTGACACAGCTGGCCGCGGGCGAACCTTCGATGTTCCTCCGGGGTTCACTTCGGATGGGGTCGCGACTCCCATTGGCGCGGTGCGCGGGCTGCCCCTGGATCGCTTCGCGGACCAACAGGGGTTCGCCGCCGTAGCCACCGTGGAACAAGACCCCGGCTTTGATTCGACGCGCATAGACCACATGGAAGTGTGGATGGATGGCCCGGGAGCTTTGGATCGCCTGGTGCTAGATGACGCGGGCCCGCTTTTCACCGGCGGCCTTCAAAGGGTCACGACGATCGACACGCTCAATGGGGCGTTGACCTTCAATGGAGTGGGCCTTGGGGATCTCAATGGGGACGGGCGCGCTGAGCTGGCATTGGCCAACGGGGGGAACTCTTCGAACGGCGCAGTGCCATCGGTTCAGATTCATGATGGGGCGAGCGGCGCCCTGATTCGCGAGTTGCCCCAGCTGCGAGCCGCTGCGCTCGACGCCACCGATGACGCCGGCGCGTCGACCTCGGGGGCCCGACTTCTGATCACGGACAACCGGGGTGGCAGCGCCACCCTCGGATCCGGGGTAGGCCTGGCCTACACATACGACCCGATCGCGGGCACACGACTGACGCGGACGGAAGGGCCCGCGGCCGGCGCCGGGCTCGGGTCCGATGCCTGCTTCCTCGGCGATTTGGACGGAGACGGCGTGGATGATTTCGTCGCCGTCGCCAAGAATGAGCCCACGGGCGGGCGGCTACGCATCCTCTCGGGCGCCACGGGCGCGTACATCCGCTTCATCGAGTTCCCGATCGGGAATTCATTCCTGCCAGCGACAGTTCTTCGGGGGGATGACATTGACGGTGACGGTTTCAGGGACATCGTCACGAGCGGCCCCTCCCCGAACCTGGGGACGCCGGGCTACTTTGTCCGCGCGTACTCGCCCACGACCGGTGCGCTGCTGTTCGAGAGGACGGCGCCCACCGATGGACTCACGCTGAGCTCGATCCTCGGACAGACCGAAGATCGCAACGGAGATGGGGTCGACGACCTCGTCGGGCTTGTGCAAGGGAACCCGCTCAAGGTGGTGAGGATCTCGGGCACGAATGGCCAGACGATCCAAGAGCATACGGCTACGTTTGGGCTCTCGGATGTGCGTTCGATGTGCGTACCGGGGGATATGACCGGGGACGGTATCGACGACATTGCGATCGTGGGAAGCCAGCCTTCCGTGAGATCCCTTTGGGTTCTCTCTGGAGCGGATCTGAATGACGTCGATAGCTACATCATCGAGGACTCCTCGGCGTTCTCAGCTGTCTACCCCGCGGGCGACGTCGACGGCGACGGGCTCGCCGACGTGATCGTGACGTCCAGGTTCCAGTTCGAAGTTGTGAAGCTCGAAAGGAGCACGGATGAGATCATCTGCCGCGGCCGGCCGCACTCCGCGGGCGTTGGGTCCCGCCTGTTTGCAACCGGCAACCGGAGCGTGGCGGACGATGACTTCACGCTGACCGTGAGGAACCTCCCGCCGACGTCCTTCGTTCTCCTTCTCAACGCCAGCAGCGCGATTCCAGCCTTCGGCCCTGGTTCATTGCCCATTGCGAGCGACGGAAGACTATGCCTCTCGCCCGCAACCCTCGCGCGCCACAACAACCTCTTCTCGGCTTCCGCTGGCGTAAGCATCATGGACGTTCCACTGGGGTCCCTGCCGACCGCTAACGTGCCGGGCTTCTCCCGTCCTGCGATGGTGGGCGAAACGCGGCTCTTCCAATGCTGGTTCCGCGACGTGGCGGGCCCGTCCGGGAGCAATCTTTCCGACGCCATTCCGGTGACCTTCAAGTGACCGGGGGTGGGGCCAGGTTTGCGATCCGTAGCCCAGCCCCCTAGCTCCCCGACCTCAGGTCACTCGGACGATCTTCATGGGACAGGCGATGGGGAAACTGGGCGCGGAGCTCCCTTGCGTAACCCCTCGCGTCCACTCTGTCCTCGGCCTCGTAGAGGGTCATGCGCCCCCTGGGATGGTCGTAGATCGTCTCGTACGTCGTGTGGCTGCCGTCTTCGTCGTCCACGGTGAAAGACCTGGGGACAAAGCTGCCGCGTCCATCCAGGGGCAGGGTGCGGTGGCGGCGGCTTCCGAAAATGATGCTGGTCTGCACGACCCGGCGAGCCACTGGATCGATCTGGGTGTACGAACGCGCATTCCAGAGCAGGCAGCCAAGGACGAAGCAGAGGACGCCGATCCAGAAGAAGAGGCTCCACGTGGAGAAGAAGGAGACGTGCGAAAGCGACAGCCCGTAGTCCTTCAAAATGAGGTAGGCCCCGAGGACTAGCCCGATTCCGAGGCTCCGGAGGACGAGACCCGTGGTTTGGAAGCTGTCGGAGGAGTTCTGGTGGCGCCGGTAGATGGAGTATTCCATGACACCGAGGCATGCGGATGGGCGCCTGCGCAGCTGCCAGAATTCTGGGCAAGGCGCCCTCCCCCCCGTCAATCAGGTCAATCCGAGTGCCATGGCCATGGATGAGGTCCGGAAGCAGGCGCGACTTTTCGCATCTAGAGCGTTCGACGAATCCTGCCGCATCCAACGCAAGCCTCCCAACAGTTCAAAAGCCAAAACTTAGCCTCGCTGCATGCCTTGCCTCCGTACTTCGACCCCCCCCAGCTCCAAACCGCCCGCGGAATCGCCCGCGGGCCTCCGGATCTCCGACTGGACGGGAACTGGAAGCCAGGGCGCTGTCTTTCAGACCATGAAGATGTATTTGCAGCGCCCCGGCCTGGTTACCTATCGCGGACTGCCGCACGTGGTCCCGGTACTACGCTTGGAAGTACCGAGCCCGGATCGTAACTTCCTCGGCACTCCCGCTTGGTGGGCGCCACTTGGGCTCGGGAACAACGCGCCAGACGCGTACCTGAACTGTGTTGCCGAGCTGCACGTTCCGTAGCACTGGCCCCTGAATCAGAGAAACGCGATCGTCACCGCCGACGTGAAGTTGGAGGTGGCGACGCCCCCTACGACGTCCCGGTGCCAGGCTTGGAAGGTCCAGGTTTGCCCGGCGAGGATGGGGACGAATCCTGAGGGTTGGGGTAGCGAGTCCACTCGGACGGGAATCGATCGGGTGCCGTCGGCGTTGACGCTGTCCAGTTCGCCGGGACGTTGGAAGCGGCCGAGGGTCCCCGCCAGGCAAAGGTTGCCTTCGCTTCCGCCGGCGCCCGGGAGAAAGCCCTCTTGGGAGCCGACCAGAAAGAGAGTGACGGCGCCCGGGGTCACCTCGAGGACGCGGAGCGTTAGGTCGCCGTCGGCAGCCATGGCGCTTCCGTAAGCGGCGATACGGCCTGAGCGACCCGTTGAGTTCGGATTCGCCGGGCCGCACACCTGCGAGCCGATCGACGCGTTGGTGAGGTTCCGATGCCACGCCAGGCGCTCGTCATTCTGGGATGCGCTGACCACGTCGAGGTCACCGTCGGCGTCGAGGTCGTGGAAGCCAAGCGCCATCGGGACGACGACAGAGTCGGTTAGGCGCTGCTCAGGTCCATAGTTGAGGCCGCCGAGGGATGGCAGGATGGAAAGGTAAGTGCCCGGCGTGATGGGAGTGGTCGTATCCAGCACCCCCACGACGATGTCCTTGTTCGGGCCCGACTCCATGATGCCCATGCGAAGGCCGAACCCATCGACCGTCCCAAGGGTCACTGGCGCGGAGAAAGCCCCGCCCGTCGTGCCCTGCGCACAGAAGACTCGCTTCGCAAAGTAGCTCACCCACACGAGGTCAAGGGTGTCGCTGCCGTCGAGGTCAACCGCGTGAAGGGAAGCGGCGCGGCCGATGGGCCCCGCGATCTCTCCCTCGGCTGAGAAGGAACCGTTGCCGACGCCCCGGAACCACCGAAGCGACTGCGCATCAACGAGCCCCATCAGTGCCGCGACATCGAGAACCCCGTCGCCGTCCAAGTCCTTCACCACGAGGCTCTGGACCACGTTGGGAGCCGAGGCGATCAGCCGTTTGGCGCCGAACGTGCCCGGCGTCAGTTGCTCATAAGACACGACCTCATTGGGGCTTGTTCGACTGACAACAATGTCCAAATCGCCATCCCCGTCGAGATCGCCAAGGACCGGACCTGCATTGACGTTGCCGCCCACAAAGTCAATCACCGTCGTAACGAGGGCCCCGCCCCCGATATTCCGAAGCCAAAGCAGCTCCGCGAAACCTCCGGTGGTCACGAGGTCCACTTTTCCGTCCCCATCGACATCACCGGCATCCAAGAGCCGGGTGCTGGTCGGTCCTCCGGTGAGCGGCAACTGCAGCCTGAAGCGATCGGCACCGATGTTCTCATGAAAGGTGAGCGGCACCCTGTTGGAGCGGGTCGACGACACGAGGTCGACGTCGCCATCACCGTCGAAGTCAAGGGCAGCGTAGTCGCGGAGCCCGGGGAGTCTTCCGGTCAGCGGCCGCGCAGTGTCTTCTAGCGCGTAGCCGCCAGCGACCGGGGCCGCACTGAGAATGGCCGCCGCGGGGTCGCGGTCCGAGAAGCTCGTCATGAAGATGTCCAGCAGCCCATCACCCGTGGCATCAAAAGCGGACAGCGCGCGCCCCCCTTCCGGCACGCCGCCGATCAGGGCATCAGGGCCGCTGAAGAGCAGGCCGCCAGCATTGCGGAAGAGGGCCGATGGCTCATCTCCGCTAGTGAACGGCATCGCCAAGACGTCGAGATCTCCGTCCGCGTCAAAATCCCCGAGTTCGATCTTGTTCCCAAGCACCGGTGGAACGAGTGCCCGTTCGTACGAGAGCGTGCCGCCATCGTTCAGGAAAATCCCAATGCCGACGGAGCCCCCAGAGCCCACGACAATGTCCGAATCCCCATCGCCATCGAGGTCGCCCGCCTCGATGTCCAACACAGACGCGTCGAAGAGAGGGTCGGCAAAGTTCACCGGAGCGCCGAAGGTCCCCCCGCCGAGGTATGGCCACCATGCAAGCCCCGCGCTGCGGTCGTGCAATAGGAGGTCCAGATGACCGTCTCCGTCGATGTCGGCTGCCGCGCCCTGGACGCCTCCGAGGGGCACCGCCGGCGGGAGGTAGATGGTGAAGCTGCCCAAGCCATCGTTGATTCCGTAGGCCGGAATGTCCGATCCGATGGGTGGCTGCATGAGCAGATCGATGTCGCCGTCGCCATCAAGATCCAGGGGCTCAAGCCGCTCGTTCCCCACCCCCGACGTCGTCGTCTGCGACACGAGCTGGAACTCACCGCTGGCGCTTCTCGAGTACGTCAGGAGCCCGCTCGGGCTGAAGGTATCGCTCGTCACCATGACGTCCAAGTGCCCGTCGCCGGTCGCATCGAAGACCGCGACGCCATTGGCTCCTAGGGCAGGAATGCCCAAGGCGCGCGGCAAGCTGAACTCGCCACCCCCTAACCCATACAAGATCAAGATCTCGGTTCCTTCGCCATCGACCATGACCAGGTCGACCCTGCCATCGCCGTCCATGTCCGCGCCCGAGATTTGACTCGCAATCTTCGTGGTAGCGGAGACCGGAAGCTGCGGCCCGTACCCCTGGGTAGCGCACGGCACGCGCGAAAAAGAAGGGGCCATCAAAACCCCGGCGGCAATCGCCAAGGGCCAGCTACGGAATGTGGGAGCCTTGAACGGGCGAAGTCTTAGCCGGGAGTGGTTCATGGTCATGCGAGCTGTTTGCGCCTCGCCCGGGAAGAACGGGGATTCGCTGAATCAAAGGGAGCGGGTCGACACCCCACCTTCCGGGAGGGTGTCGAAGAATCCCGCTGACACACCCGCTAGAGAACACAGCGCACGCAAACCGATTCGTCATTCCCCAGAAAGGGCCTTCTGAAGGACCATCGGGTCGGCCGTTGCCGCCCTCCCCACCTCCACTAGCCACCCATCCATCCATTCGAGATTCAGCAGCCGGAGTCGATTCCCTGCCGCGAGCCTCGCGGCCCACCGGAGCCCGGCCACTCCTTCCATCAACGGAAGAGCACGGTGGCGCCGTCCGTGAAATTCGACGTCGGAACGCCAGACAGTAGGTCGCGGAACCACGCCTGGAAGTGCCACTCGTCGCCCGCGAGGGCACTGGCAGATCCCATGGGCTGCGGCAACGCCGTGACGTCCACGGTCAGCTGGAACTGCCCCGCGGCTCCGGAATTCTGAACGCTCCCCGCGTAGCGCCCGATGGCTCCACCAAGGCACAGGACTCCGTTGGCGCCGCCCGGTGCAAAAATGAGGCCGGTGTCACGTGACGCGAGGAAGAAGCCGAACGTCGTGGGAGGGAGCGACTCGGCCACGAGGGTGAGACTATTGTCCGCAGCGATCGGGCTCCCGATCGCGCGGATCGTGGCGCTGGCACCGGAGTGGTTCGGCACCGAGGGGCTGCAGTACGAAGCGCTCACCGTGGTGGACCCATCGATGAGCTGGAGGTCCCAAATTCCGCGCCCGTAGGTGCCAAATCGAACGCGCTGGGAAGCCTCGACCGCCTCGACCGACCAGTAATTCGTCGAGGGACCCTCAAGCCCCATGGCGTTCGACCAAGTTTGCGTCGCCGCGTCGTAGTGGTACGCGCCGGCCTCGGTCGCCGCAAAGAGGTCACCGCTGCCATTCGGCGACCATGCGATGTCGTGCACCAGCGTACTCGGTAGACCGGTCGCACGCGGCTGCCAGTTCGCACCGCCGTCGATGCTCTCGCGCACGCCCGCCGTGCTGTAGCCAGATCCTGCCACGAAGACGTGATCCGGGTCCAGCGGGTCCACCAAGAGGGCGGCGCCGTAGAAATAGTGGGATCCCGGGCCGCCCGTCGAGGTACGCGTCCAGGTGATGCCGTGGTCGTACGAAACGAAGAGGTTTCCCGCGTCAGTGATCGCGTAGGCCCGCGTCGAGTCGCCAGGCGCGAAGGCCATCGCCGTCAGATAGGTATTGTTGCCCGCTCCGAAATTGCGGGGCGACCATGGACTGCCAATCCAGCTGTTGCCGTTTCGCGCGTAGCGGTGGAGCTCACTGCCCAGGAAGAAGAAGGCGTCTGCGTCATTCGGATCGGCCAGGACCGGTGGAAGCCACAGCCGATCCACACCCGAAGGGAAGCTAACCTGACGCATCTGGGGGTTCGTCTCACCGATCTGGACCAGGGTGAAGCCAGGGTACGTCGAATACACGAGCCCGTGGGTTCCGTCGCCGGAGGTCAGGTGCCCGTAGTCGCCGCTGATCGTTTGATCGAAATCGGTGGACGGCCCCGACGCCAACGGAGGCGCGAGTTGCCCGACCTGGTACCCCTGATCTTGGGTTCCCCCACTGATCGTCCCGGGGTCCAGGATAGACGTGTGCGTGGAGTAGAACTGCCCGACGCCAAGCCCTTCGAGCGACAGATTGCGGACGGTCATCCCGCCGTCCTCGGTGACGTAAGTTCCGCCGTCGGTGTTGATGTAAACGAGGTCGCGTTCCCCGGTCGCGTCCGGGACCACCAGCGGCGTGATCCCCCGAATGTCGGCGTGCAATCGAGCCGCCGGGTTGCCGTAGTATGAGCCCCACGAATTGATGCTGACGCCGCTCGCGCCGCCATCCAGGGATCGCCGGCACTCCTGGCCACTGTAGATGAGGCGTTGGGGATCATTCGACAGCGTCGCAAGTGAAGTGGTGCTTCTCCAGAGCCCGTCGAGGGTTCGAATGTAGTTGGCGGTCGCACCACCATCGCTCGAGCGGTACAGCTCGAAGTCCCCTCCTACCCGCAGCGCTGCATAGAGAGTCGGCCCACCAGCCTCCGACCCGACGAGGTCTCCCTCGGTAGCGCTTACGTCGAGGGTCAGCGCCGGACCGAACGAAAAACCGTCGTCGGTGGAGACATAGATCCGCCCGGCCTGCAGGACGTAGACGGCGGATCCCCCGAGTGCAGCCGTGCGCGGAACCCACACATCCCCGGGCCAGCGGATGCCGAAGGATGAGCGCAGCTCGAACGACTGGCCTCCATCGATCGAAGCGAAGAGCGCACTGCGCTCCCCCGACCCAGGGATCTCCGCTGTCCCGAACAGGTAGATCGTCTGCGTAAGGTCCGCGGCCTTCACCATACGACGCCCCGAGCGAATGGACTGGAGCCCGGAAGGCTCCGTCCACGTCGAGCCGCTGTCTGCGCTGCGAAGGACCCGGTCGCCACGTCGCATCACGATGATGTCGTCGTCCGCGAGGCTCGGGGGCGTGATGATCGCGAGGTCGTCGACGCCCCCGTAGACGCCGTCCGACAGGGGCGTCCAGTTCTCGCCATCCATCGATCCGCGCCAAACGCCACCGGCTGCGGCGCCCACGTACAGGTGCCGCTCGCCGCCGCGCTCCGGACCGAGCGCGGCGCAGCGCGTGTGCCCAGCTTGGTTTCGCGACCCGACCTCTTCCCAGTACCAGGGCGACGTGGACCGGCGCGCGGCGAAACCGCCGGCCGCAACCTCCGCGTTTCGCCGAAGCCGCTCGCGGTCCTGGTTCTCTGCCTCGATGGCACGCCAGTCGACGCCGGGCGCCGCGCGGTGCATCTCCTCAAGCCAGGCCCCACGCTCGGCGTGATACTCCTCGTCGTCACCTTCCGAGCCCTCGCGTGGATCGGTGGGGATGGGCTGGGGCGTCGAGATCTCTTCGCCACCTCCACATCCTATGACCCCAAAAGAGAGGAGCAGCCACGGTTGGATGAGTGGGCGGATCGGCTGTGACTTGATCATGCGGGGGGACGTCGAGCGAGAGGAAGCCCTGGGCGAGGGCCACTGAGGCCTATTCCCAGACGGAGTTGCGGTCCGTCAGGTTCGAACCAACAGCGAACTTTCGCTTTCGCGAGCGGAGAAGAGGCCCGGCGTGCCTATTCGGGGAACCTCGAGGGACTCGCTCGAGAAACGTGCGCCCTGGCACACGCAAGCCTCCCTCATCCCGCTGACCAAGCGTAGGCCTCCCGCAACGAGAGGCGCAGCGACCTGGAGATGACCGAGCCACGGCCGCTCATCGCCGCAAGCGGACGGTCGTTGGACTGCTGGCGCCGGGCTCTAGCACCAGGCTCTCCTTCCGGTAGCCCGGCACGAGGATCTCGATACGGCACGCTCGAGGGGTAGCACCAACCGCGATCATCGGCGTACTGAAGCTGCTGTGGCCGTCGTGACCGAAAACGAACTCGTTGCCCTGCCAACGACCGCCCCCCCTCGACCTGATTTCCAGCGCCTTCGCCGGCCCCTCTGGGAGTACCGCCTGCCCGGCGCCATGGAGCCGCTCACCCTTCAGTCAGCCTCAGAGCTCCCGCCGTCTACGAACTACCGCAAGCCCAAGTCGCCGCGCCCCGGAGCGTGCGCTACCCTGCGCCCCCTTGATTCCGGAATTCGTACCCACAGAACTAGAGGCCCTTGGCCTCGTCCTCGATCCAGAGGTGCTCCAGCATCTGGACGCCTACCTCGAACTCTTGCTCGAGGCGAACCGCAGCGTCAACTTGACCGCCGTCCGCGAGCCGGATGCTGCCTGGAGGCGCTTGATTGTCGACAGCCTCACGCCGCTTCCGCTCTTCGACCTGCCGCCGGAAGCGCGCGTGGTGGATATCGGCACCGGGGCAGGGCTGCCAGGCCTTCCGCTCGCGATTGTCTGCCCGGGCGTCCACTTCAGCTTGGTCGACTCCACGCGCAAGAAGACCACCTTCCTCGAGTCGGTCATCACGGCCCTCAAGCTCGAGAACGTCGAGGTCCTTGCGGAGCGAGCCGAGACCCTTGGGCAGCGGCGGGACCACAGAGAGACCTACGACCTTGCGATCAGCCGTGCCATTGGTCCCATGCCCCTCGTGCTTGAGTACTCCCTACCACTGGTCAAGGTCGGCGGAGCTGTGATCGCGATGAAGGGCCCCAAGGTGGTCGACGAGCTCGAGGTCAGCGGTGACGCGATGACGTTACTAGGGGCCGGCGACGTGGAACTTGTCCCGGCGTATCCAGAGTCCTTCGCAAACGACCTCTTGCTGGTGCGGCTTTCGAAAGAGGAGCCCACCCCACGCGCTTACCCACGTCCGCCGGGAACTCCCAAGCGCCTGCCGCTCTGACAGGTACGGAGTCAGGGTCGCTAGTGCGTACCTGGAGAGCTCGACGGATCGTGCTGTATCGAAGACGATCGTCCCAACAAACCAGATACGCGAGAATGGGTCAGGCTCCGCATTTCGTGGTCCCGCATATGCATTGAGTTCACGGGACGCGCACGGGGGAGCAACGGGTTCAGCCGCGCCATTGCCGGCGCGCCCAGCCGACCCGAGGCCGTTGGCGTCCACGGGGGCCTGACCTCGATGCGAGTCCCCGGGAACACAGCCCCTACATCCGTGCGGTAAGGACCCCGTGCATGGGCTCGTTGGGCCCTTGCGAGCTGGGGCAGCTTGGCCATCATGGCGACCATGTCCATCCTCCCTGCATTCCTGCTGACCCTCGCCGTTCCCCAGGAATGGACCGCCCCTGCGCCACCCAGCCTCGATGAGCAGCTGAGCGCCGTGCTTCAGGGCCTCGTGGACGCGGGCATGCCTGGGGCATCTGCTTCGATCGTCCTCAAGGACGGCAGCCAGCACAGTGTGGCCGTCGGCCTCGCGGACCGGGCCACGCAGGAAGCGCTGACACCCGATCATCGACTTCTTCTTGGCAGCACGGGCAAGACCTTCGTCAGTGCCCAGGCCATGCTGCTGGCCCAGGCGGGCGAGCTAGATCTAGACCAGACGGCCCTGAGCGTCTTCTCCGACGATGAGTCCGATTGGCTCCGGGCCCTGCCCAACGGGGAGCGCTTCACCCTCCGCCAGCTCATGGGTCATCGCGCGGGTCTGCCGCGTTACGTCTATCACCCCGACTTCGGTCCGGCCATGTCCTCGGACCCGAAGCGGGTCTGGACCCCCCAGGAGCTAGTGGCCTATGTGGCGGGGGCCGAGCCCCTCTTCGCACCCGGGAAGGGCTGGGCTTACGCAGACACTAGCTACATCGTTCTCGGCATGGCCATGGAGAAGTGCATGGGCGAGAGCTTCTATGGGCGGGTGCAGCGCACGTTCCTTGACCCCCTCGGCTTGAAGGACACGCTGCCCACCAATCGGTCCCGCATCGAATCCATGGCCCAGGGCTACGTGGTCTTAGGCAAGCAGCTCGGCACCGGGGACCTGGCCCTCGGGCCTGAAGGCTTCACCTACAACGTGCAGTTCGAGTGGTGCGGAGGCGGCTTTGCGAGCAATCCGCGGGATCTCGCGAGATGGGCGCGGCTGCTGTTCTCCGGCCGGCTCCACGGAGAGCGGGCGCTGGGTGCCATGCTGACCACGACCCCGGCCCGCTCCTTAGGCCCCGAGACCGGTTATGGCCTGGGCGTCATGGTGCGCCCCACGGACTTGGGAGAGCTGCGCTACCACGACGGCTTCATGCCGGGCTATGTGACCAGCCTGGGCTACTTCCCCGAGCACGACATGGGCGTCAGCCTCCAGTGCAATGGCGACAACCTCCGGCTCCTCCGACGGCCCTTGTCCGAGGTCCTGGTGGAGCTGGCCCAACTGGCTGCGAAGTAGCCCACACGGCGCAGTACGGGAGCCAAGACTGACTCCCCGCTTGCGGGCCGCTCGACCACGACCTCTGGGTCAAGAGCTCGCAACTGGCACGGGACTCCTGCGAGCGGTCCTCTCGGCCCCCCCGATCAGGGCAAATCTCGAATGCCCGTGGAGCCAAAGCATCGGGTTGCTGGCTGCGGGACAACGCCGTACTTCTCAGCCGTCACTGCGATCGATAGTCGTTGCCATTGAGACTGCCGATCACTGAGCGCATCCAAGCGTCCAGCTCCCCTTTCATGCGCTCGAGCCGCTCTGCGTGACGGGGCTTGCCGCTGAGGTCTTGCTCTTCTTTCGGGTCGTCGAGCAGCTGGTACAACTCGAACCGATCGCCTTGGATGCGATGTAGTTTCCAGGGCCAGTCGGTCCATGCCGCGTGCCCCTTCGTGAGTCCCCCATCGAATTGCGGGAAGGAGTCCACGTCTTTTCGCAGCCTCTGGGCGTTGTGTGGACCTTTCGCGCCGGCGACCTGTGCCTTCATGATCTTCTCGAGGATGGCATCGCTCCAGGTCCCCTGACCGGCCTGTATTTGGTGCCAGAACCCCATGGGGCGGCCCCGGCGAAGGGCCTCCCCCGAAAGCACGCGGCTGACATCTACGCCGTCCAAGGGGTGAGGAGCGACCAGATCGACTCCGGCCAAAGAGACAAGGGTCGGATACATGTCGGAGGTCGACATCGGCACCTCCGAGCTTCCCCTGAGCCCACGCGCGGGCCACTCGATGACAGAGGGCACCCTCAGGCCCCCCTCGTAAATGCTCCCTTTCCGGCCTCGACCGCCGCTCGATTCCGCGACAAGCCCGCCGTTGTCACTGCAGTACCAGACGATCGTATTGTCTTCTATCCCCATGGTCCGCAGGTTGTTGCGGAGCCGGCCCACCTGACTGTCCAGCAGAGAAATCTCGCGGTAGTAGCCCGCATTCTCCTCGTCGGCGTAAAGCGGCAGCGTAGGAAGCCCCTCTGCGTGTGGGTCGTGCGGCGACGGAAACCAGATCACGGTGAAGATCGGACGGCCTTCGTCCTTGTGCTTCTCAAGGAAAGACAGCGCGTCATCCATCGTAAGCACCGACCCGAGGCCCGAGCGATGCTCAACGGTTCCGTTGCGACTGAGAAACGGGTCCTCATCGAAGAAGTTGAGGCCCACGACCCACTCGTCGAAACCCATTCCCCCTGGATTGCAGTCCGTCCCTGGCTGCCCCGATCCAAGGTGGAACTTTCCGAAGAGTCCGGTCACGTACCCGGCGTCCCGAAGCGTCTCCGCGATCGTCTGTTCTTGGGGGCGCATGTAGCGACCGTGATTTGTCACCTTCGTTCGAATCGGGTGACGCCCGGTAAGCACGCTCGCGCGCGTGGGCGAGCAGACTGGCGCAGCCGCATAGAAGCGATCGAGAGTCAGCCCGTCCTTGGCCATTTGATCGAGCGCCGGCGTTTGAACGAAAGGGTGTCCGTTGTAGGCCACGTCGCCCCAGCCTTGATCGTCTGCCATCACGAGAATGATGTTCGGGCGATCAGATTGGACGTCGTTCTCCGCCGCGCTCACTCGGTCTGGCGCGTTGCAAGCCACCTGGGAACCGGCGAGCAGCACGAAACAAGCGGCCAAAGGGCGAGAAGAGAGCATCATGATGTCGTCAGAGGTACGGAGCGAGGCTCGATTCTTCGGCCCCAGAGTGGCCGGCGAATCGCGCTGTATCGGAAGCAAGCATCCCAAGAGACTCGAAACGGAAGCTTGGGCCTGGCTCCGTACTCCGCGGCTCCTTGCTTGGGACTCGGCCTCGGAGGCACCAGCGGATCAGGAGTGCTCGAACTGGGGTCTCCGTGAGGTGCTTCGTTGCCTTCCATGGGGGTCGCGGCCCTGCTGGGGTTGGCGGGAGTTACAGAAACGGTGACCCGCACGACGCTGACCTTCACAGCGACGATTAGAGACCGCCCTCTGGTCTGCCGCAAGGTGCTTCGCGACATAGGCGCCACACGGCCAAAGCTCCCCGGGAAAGGCGGCGACGGGCGGGAGTCCGGCGGGCAGGTGGGTGAGGGACACCGAGAGCCATGCGGGTCAGGGTCCCTTAGGTACGGCGGACCACGCGCCAGAGACGAATCCCCATGAGCCCAACGACGATGCCCGCTAGAGCGAGCGCTGCGTAGAGCGTCCCTCCCTGGAGATCATCTTGGGAGAGCGCAAGGAACATCCAATAGGCCGCGAGAACGAGCAGGATCATCCCGCAGGACAGCGGGCTCCATCCCAGACGGCGCGGGACACGCCGATGCGTGATGAAGCGGCTCCAGTAGCCCACTGCGAAGGCGAGGATCGCCGGGCCGAGGATGCTCCAGTGCACACGCGGGTCGCCACCCTTCAGGTGCCGCCAGTTCACGACCGCTGCAAAGAAACAGATGCCAAGGGTCAGCGCAGCCGCGACCTCGAGCCCCGTCTGGAGGCGTCGGGCGCGCGGATTCAGCGTTCGGTACGTCGCTAGATCGTCGCGCCGATTCCCGCGCCCGCAGCGTGTGCAGCGTGTCGTCGGCTCCAAGGGTTCGGGCAGCGGCGCCGCGCACCAAAGGCAGGGCCGCGCCGGCGTGGAACTTGAGCTGTCCATCTCAAGAACCTACTCGCAAATGGCGGGCAGCATTCGAGAGATTTCCCCACTCATGGGAAGCGCCAGAAGCGGCACCGCCCCGGCGCGGTGCCGAGCAGAGGCTCAACGCACCGGGACCAAAACCGGCACTTCACGAAGGCGTGGTGGACTTGTGTGGCACGCTTCGCCAGCCTCTCGCACGGTCCCCCGCACGGCCTAGCGCCGATTGATGGTCCCGAGTAGCTGGCGGACGAGTTCATCTGGGTCGATCTCGCGCGTCGTATCGACCACGACGGAGTGCCGGGCCTCCTCTTCGTCGAGTCTCTCCCGCTTCTGCAGTTGGTGCTCCAGAACCGCCACGGTGGCCTCGGACGCGTCGTGCCCGCCCGCGGACCGTGCGGCGACGCGATCGCGAAGGACTTCATCGGGAGCCGTGCAGTCGAGCACGACGAAGCGCGCGCCGTGGGCGGCCGCGAGCGCCATGAACCGGCGCCGCTCCGAGCGATTCAGAAACGTTGCGTCACAGAGGATCGAAAACCCACCGTCGAGCGCCGCCGCCGCCGCACGCTCGAGGACGGCGTAGGTCTCCCCAGACGTTCCCGCCGTGTAGAGGCCGCTGCCCAGTCCCGAGCCGCTTGGGGCGTGGGCCCCTAGCCCATGCAGCCGTTTACGCTCGACGTCAGACCGGATGCGGAACGCCGGAAGACGACCGATCAGTTGATTCGTAATGGTCGTTTTGCCACTGCCCGACAGGCCGTGGG
>CAJXRJ010000071.1 GCA_913058555.1 uncultured bacterium | reverse complement strand
ATCATGCCTAGTCTCGTGGGCTCGGAGATGTGTATAAGAGACAGGCGTTACTCCGACGGCAAGACGCGCGACGTGACGCGACTCGCGCTCCTACGCACGAACGATGCGTCCGTCGCGACCCTGGGTCGCGACGGCCACGTCGCCACCGGAACGACGGGCGAGGCCTTCCTCACGGCCGCGTTCGCCACAGAAACGGTTGGTGCAGCGGTCATCGTGCGCAGCCAACCTGTGGGCGCGCCGTGGAGTGACCCCGCCGACGGACTCGCACCCCAGACCTGGATCGACGAACTCGTGGCTGAGAAGCTGCGCGCGGTCGGCGCCGAGCCCGGCCCACTTTGCAGCGACGAAGAGTTCCTGCGGCGCGCCTCCCTGGACCTCATCGGCCTGCCGCCCACGCCGGAGGAGCGAACGGACTTCTTGGGGGACACCCGGCCTTCGCCCCAGAAGCGCGCTGCGCTCGTCGACACACTCGTCGAGCGACCGGAGTTCTGGGATCAATGGGCGATGCGCATCGCCGAGTTGCTGCGCATTCGCTCCACGAACGACATCAGCCCGAAGGCGGCGCAGGCGTGGTTCGAGTGGCTCCAAGCGCAGCTCCGCAGTGGCGTTGGCATCGATGCGATCGTGCGCCGCCAGCTCACGGCCCGCGGCGGGAATTTCGGCACTCCGCAGGCGAGCTACTTCCTCGTCGAGCGAGACGTGAAGGTTATGGCGGAGAACGTGGCCCAGTCGATGCTCGGGGTGCGAATCTCCTGCGCGCAGTGCCATAACCACCCGTTCGATCGCTGGACCCAAGACGACTACGCGGGCTTTGTCGCGTTCTTCGCGGAGGTGCGCTCGAAGCGATCGGAGGATCCGGAGGAGCGGATGGTCAGCGACCGCCGCGGCGGATCGTTCCGGCACCCGATCACGAACCAGCCCGTTCCGCCGAAGTACCTTGGCGGGTTGACGCCGGACATCGGCCGTCGCGCGAGACGGGAAGTAGTCGCAGAGTGGCTGACCGCACCCGAGAACCCGTGGTTCGCGCGTAATCTGGCGAACCGTGCGTGGGCCGCGTACATGGGCCGCGGAATCGTGGCTCCGGTCGATGATGTCCGCGTGACGAACCCTCCGTCCAGCAAAGCGCTGCTCGATGCGCTCGCGGACCGACTCGTCGCCGGTGGTTTCAATTTGCGCGACCTTGCGCGTGAGATCACGAAGAGCCGAGCGTACCAGCGTACGTCCGCGGCGCCTGATGGCGACGGCGGCTTCGACCTCGACAACTTCGCCGCCTTCCAGGTGCGCCGTTTACGCGCTGAGACGCTGTCGGACGCACTCTCGGCGGTGACCGAGGCGCCGGAGGACCACCCGCGACTCCCGTCGGGCGTGCGCGCGACGCAGCTCGCCGATGGGGCCGACGCGGGGTACTTCTTGCGCACATTTGGCCGCGCGCCGCGCGAGAGCGTTTGCGCCTGTGAGGTCTCGGACGCGCCGTCTCTCAGCCAGGCACTACACCTCGTCAACGGAGCCACGGTGCACGAGAAAGTGACGCGCGGTCCCGTCGTTACGGCGCTGCTTGCATCCGGACTTGACGACGCCGCCATTGTCGATGCTCTCTATGGGCGCACCCTGTGCCGTGCTCCACTCCCGGACGAGCGCGACGCGCTCGTCGCGCTCCTGGGCGGCGCCGGCGACGCGCGCCGCGCCGTACTGGAGGACGTCTTCTGGGCCCTGCTGACCTCTAACGAGTTCCTGTTCCAACGATGAGCTCCGCCCTGTCCCTGCTTGCGACCTGCCTTGGCCTCGCCGCCGTACCCGCGCCCGACGACGATCCACCGCCGAACTACGTCGACCACGTGGAGCCGATCGTGAGCGAGTACTGTCTCGCGTGCCATCGCGGAAGCCGCGCGCGCAATGGACTTCAGCTTTCGAGCGTGGCGAAGATGCTGGCGGGCGGCAGCTCCGGGGCGGCGATTGCGCCGGGCGACCCCGACGGCAGTCTCCTGATCAAGCTCGTCGAGCATACGCAGGGGCCGTTCATGCCGCCCGACGAGGACATGATGCCCGCCGCCGAACGCGCGACGCTGCGGGCTTGGATCGCGGGCGGGGCCCGGGTCGATGCCAACGACAAGGGGACGGCGCCTGCGCCTCTGGAGGCCGTGCCCCTTCCGGTCCTCTCCGGCGGGCCGGCGCCGATGCCCCCGGTGGGCCTCTCGGTGTCGCCGCTGGCTTGGACCGAGCGCGCCGGTCCCCTCACGGCACTGGCCGCGAGTCCCGGAGCGCCCTTCGCTGCGGTGGGCGGCCTCGGTCAGGTGGCGCTCTACGCGCTGCCCGGGGGCGAGCGGCCCGCTGGGGAGCTGTTGGGCGTGCTCCCATTTCCCGAGGGCCGCCCCGAGCGCCTCTCGTTCAGCGCCACGGGCGCCGTGCTACTCGCCGCGGGCGGCCGAGCCGGAATGCGTGGCTTGGCGGTGGGGTACGACGTCGCGACGGGGAAACGGCTGTTCGCGGTGGGGGACGAGCCCGAGACGGTCCTCGATGCGGATGTCACCGCCGACCTGGCGGTCGTGGCGCTAGGGGGGCCTGACCGCGTGCTGCGCGCCTACGACCCAGCGAGCGGAGCGCTGCGCTGGGAGTCCCGTGCCCACACGGACTGGGTCACGGCCATCGCAGCGAGCCCTGACAGTGCGCTTATTGTGAGTGGGGACCGCGCGGGAGGGATCGTCTTGCATGAGGCCTTTACGGGGCGCGAGTTCCAACGGCCCACGCCCTCACGCGGCCCGGTCACGGGACTGGCTTGGCGCGCGGACGGAGCACGCTTCGCCGCTGCGGACGAAGCGGGGAACGTGCGCGTATTCGACCCTGAGAACGGGAAGCAGGTCGCCTCGTGGACGGCCCACAAGACCTCCGGCGGCGGCGCGCTCGACGTGGCTTGGCTGAAAGACGGGGGGCTCGTGACGGTCGGCCGGGACGGCGCGGTGCGCGTGACGAACGGCGCGGGCAAAGCCCGTGGCAAGCAGCGCAAGCTCGGTAAGCCGACGCTCGCCGTCGCGGCAGCCGCGGATGGCACCCATGCGCTCGTCGGAGACCTGTCCGGCGGGGCGCGGTTCGTGAGACTCGATGGCGCAGCGCAAGAGCGTCCCCTGACGCTTGGGGCCTATCCGCCACCCATGTCGCTGCGGGCGCTTCGCGCGTCCGAGGTGGAGAGGGATGCGAGCGCCGCGCGGGTCGCAGAGCTGGCGGCGGCCTTTGGGGAGGCTGCCGCGGCATGGGCTGCAGCGGAGGACAGCGGCGCCCAGATCACAGCGTCGGTGGGGGACGCTGCGTCGCGCGCGGCGGATGCGGCTGCCGCCGCTGCGAAAATGGACGAGCTTCTCACGGCGGCGCAGGCCTGCGTAGCGCCGCTCGAGGCGGCGCGGGCCGCCGCGGCCGCGAGCACTGGGGGCGACGATGGGGCGCTCGAGCAGGCGCTCGCACGGTGGGATGCCTTGCTCGCTGGAGCGCGCGAGGAAGTGGTACGCACCGAAGCGCTCCAGCGAGACGCCCGAGCGGCGCAGAGCTCGGCCGCTGACGAGGTCCGGGCCGCCCAGGCGCGCACGGCGAATCTCGCCCTCGAACTCGAACAGCGCCTCCAAGAGAAAGACGCCATGGGGGTCAAGCTCGATGCGGCGCGGGCAGAACATGCGAAGGCCATCGAGGCGACGGAGCGCTTGGCCGCAGCATGGAAGGCCGAGCGAACGCCCACGGGCGAGTGGCGATCCAGCGCTCCGCGCTGAGATCCAGCGTTCGAATGCCTCTGCGAAGAGGCGCCCCGCCGAAGGTCCCGATCGGCCTCGGCGCGGCGATCTTGCCATCGCGCGCGCCACGTCTGCGGCCCGGGAGTCGATGGGCCGTGACTCGAGTTCGACACGGCTGCCTCGGAATCTGCTCTTGGCTTGGGCTCCAGTGGGGGGAGCTTGTTCTGGATGGGGGCTCGCCGCGCCGCTAGAGTCGCGACCGAGGATTGAGAGATGCCTGAAGACGCCAAGCCCATTCTGGTCGCCGTCGACTTTTCCAGCCACTCCGAGCACGCCCTTGCCTGGGCCCTCGAGGCGGCTCGCCGATTCGAAGCGCCGCTGGTCGTGCTGCACGTCGTGCATGATCCGGGGTACGCGCCGGGCTCCTATCGTGACAAGGGCGCCGATGGGCCTCAACTGCAAGAGGAAGTCGCCCAGGAGATGATGGACGACTTCCTGCGTAAGTTTGCGGAGGCGCACCCTGGGCAGTGTGCACCTGAGGATCTTCCCAACGGAATGTGCACGAAACTCGCGGTCGGCTTGCCAGCGAACCGCGTCGTGGAGGTCGCCGAGGCCGAAGGAGCGCAGCTGATCGTTGTGGGGAGCAAGGGGCGCTCTGCGCTGGCCAGTATCTTGCTCGGCTCGAAGGCGGAGCGCATCGCGCAGCTTTCGCCGGTGCCCGTCACCATAGTTCACTAGTGGATACCTCAAGCGTACCCACGGCGTTGCTGGCTCTCGGGAGCGACCTAGATCTAGTGACGCTCACGATGGAGCTGCTTGGTGGGCTCGCCCTGTTCCTGTTTGGAATGGAGCAGATGGCAGACGCCCTCAAGCTCGTGGCGGGGGATCGAATGAGGGGCATCCTCGCCCGTTTGACGTCCAACAGGTTCATGGGCGTGTCCACGGGGGCGTTCGTCACGGCCGTTGTTCAATCGTCGTCGGTCACGACGGTGCTCGTCGTTGGCTTCATCTCCGCCGGCCTGATGTCGATGTCGCAGTCCATCGGCATCATCATGGGCGCCAACATCGGCACAACGATCACCGCGCAGATCGTCGCGTTCAAGGTGTCGAAGTTCTCCCTGGCATTCATTGCCGTTGGGTTCGGAGTGGTGTTCCTTTCGAAGCGCGAGCAGATTCGTAATCACGGACGGGGCATCATGGGCCTTGGGCTCGTCTTCTTTGGAATGGGAGTCATGGGCACCGCCATGACCCCATTGCGCACCTACGCCCCGTTCGTGGAATGGATGGCGCGGATGGAGAACCCCGGCTTCGGCATCCTGGCCGGCGCCCTCTTCACTGCCCTCGTTCAGTCCTCCTCGGCGACGAGCGGCGTCGTGATCGCCATGGCGTCCCAGGGACTGATCAGCCTGCCAGCTGGCATCGCCATCTCGTTCGGAGCCAACATCGGCACCTGCGTGACAGCGCTGCTCGCCTCACTTGGCAAGCCGCGCGAGGCCTTGCGTGCGGCAGTAGTCCACGTCCTGTTCAACGTTCTGGGTGTCCTGGTCTGGGTGGCCTTCATTAGTCACCTGGCGGAGTTCGTGACCTGGTTCTCGCCGTCCAAGGAAGGGCTCACCGGGACAGCCAAGCTTGCCGCAGAGACTCCGCGGCAGATTGCCAACGCTCACACCCTGTTCAACATCGCGAACACCTTCCTGTTCCTCGGCTTCGTCAGCCAGTTCGCGCGACTCGTGGAGTGGATGGTCCCTGATCGGCCCCTAAAAGAAGCGCAGGTCGTGCGGGCGAAGTTCCTCAACGAAGAGTTGCTGATCACCCCGGCCATCGCTCTGGATCGCACGCGACTCGAGCTGCTGCGCATGGGGGAGAGGGTCCAAGCGATGATGGCGGGCATCCTCCCCGCCATCCTCTCGGGCACGCGCGAGGAGCTGGAGGCGATTCGCCTTCAGGATGACGAGGTCGATACGCTGCACGGTTTGATCGTCACCTACCTGGGGCAGATCAGCAGGGCCAAGCTCAGTGACGCACAAACGCAGGAGCTCATCGAGTTGATGCAAGCGGTCAATGCTCTGGAGAACATCGGCGACATCATCGAGACCAACCTCGTCCGCAACGGTACCGAGCGAATCCAGGGCGGCTTTGCCATCAGCGACGCCACCCGCGAAGTCCTCACCGACTTCCATCGACTCGTCAGCGGCGCGCTGAACGAAGCGATCTTGGCAGTCACTCAGAACAGCTCGCAAGCCGCCGAAGGTGTGGTCAGTCTGAAGGGCAGAATTAACGAGATGGCGCACTCAGCCGCGCTGCACGAGGCCCAACGGCTGGTGGCGGCCGAGCCTAATCGGCTGCGGGCTTACACCATCGAGACGGGTGTTCTCGAGAGCCTCAAGCGGATCTACTACTTCGCGAAGCGCATGGCGCGGACGGCGGGCCAGAAGGGCGAGCTCGGTTGAGACGGGCCCCCAGGCGCGAAAGGCCTGGAAGCCATGGCGGCGACCCTCCGCTCGACGACAGGCGTCGGTTGTTCCGGCGCGTCAAGGTCCCTGGCGGCTCTTGCGGCGATCGGGGCCGCCCCGGGACTTGCGCCGGCGGAGTCGATTGGCTTCGCGGAGGCGCGCTTCATGCCACTCGATGAGCGACTCCTGACTTCCCCGGGCGTCCGGGTTCTCGGGCACACGCTGGATGTAGCTGCCGTCGGGCTGCATATCCCAGGCCGCGCGCTGATCGCCGAGCTGAAGGTCCAGCATGTACCGCAGCTCTGCGCGCAGGTCTTCGTCTTCAATCGGCACGAGCGCTTCGACCCGGGACAGGAGGTTCCGGCGCATCGCGTCCGCTGAGCCGATGTAGTACTCGGCGTCGCCACCATTGTGGAACGCGTACAGGCGGGCGTGTTCCAGGAATCGGCCGACCACGCTGATCACCCTGATGTTCTCCGAGAGGCCGGGGATGCCGGGACGGATCCGGCAGGTATCGCGGATGATGAGGTCGACCTGCACGCCGGCCATGGAGGCCCGGTACAGAGCGCGCGTGATCTCGGGGTCCTCGAGCGCGTTGAGCTTGAACTGGATGAGCCCCCGTCCGCCCTCGCCCTGAATGCTGATCTCGCGCTCGATACGCGCCAGGAGGCCGTGCTTGCACAGCTTGGGAGCGGGCAGGATCTTGACGTAGTGACGTTTCGGGCTGTAGCCGGTCGTCAGGTAGTTGAAGAGCTCGGTCAGGTCCTTGCCCACGCCGCTGTCGGAGGTCAATAGGCCCAGGTCCGAGTACAGGCGCGCGGTGCCGGCGTGGTAGTTGCCCGTCCCCACGTGGGCGTAGCGCCGCAGGCCGTCACCGTCCTGGCGAACGACGAGAACCGCCTTGCAGTGGGTCTTCAGGCCGACGATTCCGTACGTGACGTGAACTCCGGCCTCCTCCATCGCGTTGGCCCAGTTGATGTTGGCCTGTTCGTCGAAGCGCGCTTTCAGCTCGACGACGACGGTCACCTGCTTGCCCCTGAGGGCCGCGTCGATCAGGTACTGAATGGCCTTGGTATCCGACGACGTCCGGTACACGCACATCTTGATGGCGCGCACTTGGGGGTCGGTGCTCGCCTCGCTCAGGAAACGCTCCACGGTCGTCGAGAAGGACGTATAGGGGTGGTGAAGCAGGATGGAGCCTGCTTCCTTGATCACGTCAAACAGGCTCCTCTCGTCGTTGAGCGCCGGATGGTTCGCCGGGTGGTGCTGTGGGTGCTTCAGTCCGACGTCTTGGATCTGGCAGAGCTCGATCAAGTCCCGCATTCCAAGCATCCCTTGGCGCTCGAAGACATCCGCGCGCTCATCAAGGTCCAGCTCGGACGCCAGCATCCCGCGATGCGATGCAGGCATGCGGTGATCCACTTCCAGTCGAACGACGGATGCGAAGCGCCGGTCCCTGAGCTCCGACTGGATCATCTCCAGCAGGTCATCCGCTTCCTCTTCATTGCGTTCCGCGTAGGCGTTACGGGTCACGCGGAAGGCCGCGAAGCCCTCGACGTGCATGCCCGGGAAGAGCAAGTCGAGGTTGTGTGCCATCACTGACTCCAGGCGTACGTAGCGCTTCGTGGAGCCTACCTGGAGCAGTCGAGGTGTCCCCCGCCCGACGGGTACTTTGACGCGGGCCAGAGAGGGGAGGTCGTCCTTCGTGCTGCGCAGGTTGACGAGGAGGTTCAGCGAGAGGTTCGAGATGAAAGGAAACGGGTGGGCGGGGTCCGTGGCCTGGGGCGTCACAAGTGGGTAGACGTTCTCGACGTAGTACTCGCGCAGATCAGCACGCTCCGCATCGGTGAGGCCCTCCCAGGTCTCGAGGCTGATGTCATGCTGTTCAAGCTCATTCCGTACCTGGAGCAGCACCTCGCGCATGCGCTTCTCCAGCCGGTGCACCACTTCGTAGCTTTCGCTGATCTGCTCAGCCGGCGTCCGACCATCGACCGTGCGCTCTTGGAAGTTGGCTTCGACCTGCTGCTTGAGCCCGCCGATGCGCTTCATGAAGAACTCGTCGATGTTGGAGCCAACGATCGCGAGGAACTTGATGCGCTCCAGCAGCGGAGTTCGAGGATCCTCGGCTTCGTGGAGGACCCTGAAGTTGAAGTTGAGCCAGGTCAGCTCGCGGTTGAGGTAGAGCCCGGGGTCTTCGAGGTCCCAGCCGTCTGGTCCGGCCTCTGGGACGGGCCTTGGGTCGGCCGGCGTGCGTGTGATGGGCTTGGCCACGGCTTCGTAAGAAGCGGAGGATTCCGGGCGACCAAGCTCATACCACCCATTCTCCCCGGCGTCCGATGCCTTCGTGTGCTTCCCGTTGGGCAACTCTGTTGTCGCGCTGACCGAGGATTCGGTGGGCCCTGGGTGGGTTTGGGGAAGAAGTCGTTCCGGGTCGCCGCTGCGTGAATGGGGGGGGAGTTCGTGGTTGTTCATGGGCGACCGAGGCAGGGAAGAGCCCACTAGCTTATGCCCACGGATCGAAGGGCGCTCTACGACCATTGGCCCATGGTGGTCAAGATTGAGACCTGCCGCCTGTCAAGGAACCGGTGATTCTGTCGTTCTGCGACGGCTTCCAGGCCTCAGTTAGCGCTTCTTCGAGATGAGCTTCACGGCGGCGTCCATCTGAGCGTCGCCCCCGCCGCGAATTAGATCTCCTGGCTCTCGCTCCACCGGCACATCCACGGCGACACCATTTCCGTCGTAGAGGATCCCGCTCGGCTGGAACGAGGCCATGGAGGCGCAGAGCACCTCAAGGCGTGAGTTCGGTAGGCGGAAGGCTTGGACGCGGGCACTGCCCCCGCTGGTGGGTCGCCCCATCAGCGTGACGTTCGGGAACTCCGCGAGGCCCGCGGCGAAGATGTCGGTGGCGCTGAAGCAGCCCTCATCCACGAGGAGGACGACAGGTCGCGCGTAGTGATACTCGTCCCTGTGCCCCGTTCGATCGAGCACGAGGTAGTGCCACTTGCTGAAGCCCTCGGGGAGCGGCCACTCTGGCTTGAACGTTTTCGCAAAGGCTCTGATGGCGGCGCGCTGCGCGTCGCTCCACCCGCTGTGAAGCTCGCGGTAGAGAAGTCGTGATCCGCCGAGGTGATCGTCTCGGAAGTCCTCGTGCAAGCGATAGGCCGCGCAGTTAGCGACGATGGGGCCCGTCTCATCGGACACGAGGTAGCCTCCTATGGCTGCTAGAAGAGCCCGCCTGCCGCCGCCGTTCCCCCGTACGTCGATGATGAGCCCAGCGGTGTCCTTGAAATCCGTCATCGCTTGGCGCACGGACGGGACGAGGTCGTCGTCCATCCGGGCGATCCGCAGTACGCCGATGCCGCCCTTGATGCGACCTGCGGCCTTGCCCTTGAGAAGTCGGGTCTTCGAGCGTGGCCACGCGCCGTAGGTGGGGCGCTTCTTGGTGAGGGGGAGGGTTACCTCTTTTGCACGTCCTTTGGCCGGCTTCTTGGCGAGGGACAGTCGCACGGTGTCGGATGCCTCGAGCCCCAGCCGGCGACGCACTAGCTCCAGCTCTCGGGTCCGCTGAAGCGCTCGGTGCTGCACGAGCTGCGGACTTCCGCTGGCCTCCAGCGGAGCGACGAGCCGCACCCATTCGTCGATCTTCACGCCGTCTACCGCGTGAACGAAGGGCCGCTGAGGATCGAGAAGGGCGCTGCGATCTGGCAGGAACGCGACCACGCCTCCGTCCGCTTCGCCGAGTAGAAATGGAGTGTGTTTTCCGACGCTCGGACCGGCGGGGTGCTCCACGCGAGCGTGGCCGTCGCCGAACTGGTGGAGAATCTCCTCCAGCCCGTTGGCGAACGTGCGAAGGGGGACCTCGTCCCCGCTGTCCCTCAGTTCAGCATGCAGCTCGGCCAACATCGCTTCGAGATCTAGCCCCTTGCGATCTACGTAGGCGAACTGTGCCCGCAGTCCGTCCGCAAACGCGTCGAGATCGGTCTCGACGTCCGTCAGGCTGAGCGCTGCGGGCACCGCATTGCGAATCGCCTCACGCTTTGTCCGCGTGTTGGCGACGCCCTTGAGTGAAACGGCCTCGCCATCGCTGAGGCGCACGAGGTCGAGGGTGACTCTGGAGGTTGCCCGATGGTCCAGAAGCGCGAGCGCCTCCATGAGATCCTCCCCGAACCGCTTCACTCGGCTCTCCTCTCCCCATCGCTTGTCACATGCCCTGAGAATGTCCTCGAGGGGAACGCCGTCGATGGCCACCGGGCGGTACCAAGTGTCGTCGACTTTCACTTCCGGCTGATCGCCCTCGAAGCGTAGGGCGTCGAAGGGGCTCGCTTTGGAGGGATAATCCTGGGCGAACCGAGCGGAAGGGGGAGGGCCTGCTGGCGCGGACGGCAGAGGCAGAGGCAGAGGCAGAGCGAGGCAGCCTGCGAGGATGGAAATGGCCATGAGGCCTTCTAGCGTAGCGACCGGCGGACCATTCACCGCCTCTCGAAGATTCCAGACGCCGATCCGGTGGCTGGCGCAGATCACGAGCCAGCCGAATGACGAGTCGAGCCAGGTGACGGCTTTGAACCTGCCGGCTGCCCCGGCGTTAGAGGGTCTAGCTCCATGGCTGAACACCCCGATGGCGAAGGGGGCGAAACCGGTCAGTGGAGAGGGGCTAGCGCCCATGGACCGTACTCCCACCCTCAGCCCTATGCTCGATCCAGCGTTCTGCCTCGTTCTTCTCGCGCCAGCGGTATCCCCGTCCCCGGTGCACCAGCGCCCAGAGCCGCCGCTGAGTCAGGTACGTGCTTTGAACCAAGAAGAGGGGGCGGAGCTCAGCGACGACGAGCTGCAGAAGCGCATCGATGCCTGGGTGTCAGGGGAGGACGTCAAGGACGGGGAGCAGTGCCTGTGCTCTCTGGCCGGACGCAGCCGCGAGGTTTGGGAGCCGCGCCTCAAGGCATGGTGGGAGCTCTCCCAGGAGGAGGCTGCGACGGATTCCCTGGGGTACCTCCGCGAGGTGACACAGGTCTTGCTGCTCACGGCCCTTCGCCGGATGCAGGGGCGCCCGGATCCTCTCACGGTCGAGGCAGCGCTTCTGGGTGAGGGGCCGTACCTCTTCCCTCAGCTCCCCGTGGTCGGTGTGCGGCTGCTCCATACGGAGGGAGAGACGGCCACCTTCCCTATGCAGATCGGCGGCGATTACCGCTCTGGTCGGCTGTCCCGTTGGGACGTCGAGTTCAGGGATGCCAAAGGGAAGCCGCACGGGGGCGTGGACGATTGGACCAGCATGTTCGGGGGAGGCATGAGCCAGCGGCTGCCCGTCGGTCCAGGTTTCGTGTGGGGCATCGACCAGGACGAACCGTGGAACCTGGACCGTGAAGAGGGGGAACCAAAACCGCCGCTCCCCATACCGCTCCCGGTCGCCGCCTACCGGCGCCCGGCGACCTTTGGCAAGTACACCCTGCGGGTGGCGTACCACGACAGCGCGACGATCGCGGACGAGTCCGATTCCACGGGACGCATTCTGTTTCGTTCCCAGGAGCTTGAGTTCGAGTGGGCGCCGCGCGCAGTCGAGATCTCCAAGGCAGACGAGGCGCGGGTAAACGCCGCGCTGGAGAAGCTCTACAAGGAGAAGAAGGTCTCCCTCACGGGCTTCCATCTTCCCGGCTACCAGGGCTCCAAGGCGGAGGACGCGCACGCGCTTGACCACCTCTTCGTGGAGGGGTGGAAGGCTGTTCCCATTCTCATCGACAACCTCCAGGTGGCGAGAATCCCGTCCCAGCGCGCCCACCTGATCGCGGCCCTCTACGACCTCACCGGCCTCGAGTCCCCCCAGGGCTGGTCCGCTCGAGGAGCGATAGGGAACTACGAACTCTACGGCGGCTACGTCCCCGCCGGGAGCGGCGTCAAGAGCACACCCGCCCGCGGCAGCGGCACCGGAAAGATCCGAGCCCAGGCCCAGGACCGCGTTGTCGAACGCTGGCTCGGCCACCGCCACAACTTCGCGGTCAAGCGCAAGTGACGCCAAGCCTCGCCGGCCCATCGCGCACGTTTCACGACGGCCAGCCTGGGGAGGGGCTGAGGATGGAATCGGTGCCTTTTCACAGGGGGCACCCTAGGATCGTGAGTTGGAGTGAACCATCGGCTGTCAGTGGAGTTGCCTATGGAGCATGGGGAGCGTTCTTTCCCGCGCTTTCGATTCCTCTGCTGTCGGCCCACGCTGACTGGGTGTTGTACTGATGACTGCGAAGGCTAAGACGTTCTGCCTGGTGGGAGCGCTATTGGTCTGTGCCGGAGCAATGTTCTATGGCCAGCCGCCTGAGGATCCGGAACCCGATTATCAACCCGCGCTGGTTGGTACCGGCGCACCACCGTCTGCCATCGTGGTTGGTGCACCTGCCGCTCCGGTCTACGTCGGAGGACGGGAAGCCGTTGAGCGCCGCGGGTCGCTACCGGCTGACGCTGGGGCGACCGGTCCGGGGCCAGGTTCTGGTGGGCGCCTTGTTCGACGGATACCTCCTGGATACCACGGTCGACGCCGAGGTCCCGGCGGCAGACGATCGTTTACTATCCGTCGCGTGCCGGAACCACGCAACGTCTGCCGGTCGTCATCCTCGCGGGTCAAACCTCGGAGTTGCACGTTCGGTTCTGGTCAATCAGCAACTAGTCCGGCACCGCAACTTCTACGCTGCAGGCGCAAGCTCATGAGCCTAGCCGTTATTCGAACCTCAAGTAGACGGCGTCCGTGAAGTTCGAGGTCATGGATCCGTCCGCGAACCACGCTTGGAAGTACCAGTACGTGCCCGGTGCGATCGAGGTGAATCCGCCCGCGATTGGAATCGCGTTGCGATCGATGAGGGCGAAGTAGTCGCCGGTCGTCCCAATCGCCGATGCTTGTCCCGTGAAGCGCCCGAAGCTGAGACCGGAGATGCACAGCCGCCCCGTGGAGCCGCCGGCTCCGGGGAGGTTCGCCCCGAAGGGGGAGGAGATGACGACGCACGGCATGCCCGGAGGAGCGCCTCGGGCACGGAGCACGAGCGGCGTTTGCCCGACACCGCGCGCACCCATGATGGTCAGGTAGGCGCGATTCCCGGTCGAATTGGGGATGACGTCCGTGCAGAACCTTCGGCCGATCGTCTCGCAGATATCGAGGATGCCGTTGGAGTTTCGGTCGCCATTGCCCGGCTGAGCGATCTCGTCGAGGTCGCGTAGGCCGTTGCCGTCACAGTCGACCGCGAGGGATGGCACATCGACATAGGCGACGGCTCCCCCTGGCCCGGTGCCTTGGCTGCGGGCAGTGCTGCTACCGACGATGAGGGTCGTTCCGTCGAACGCGAGCGCACGTGACGACGCCGCTCCGCCGAGTGGAAGCGCGCAGTGGGGGGCGTCCACAACCCAGGTCGACGAGCCGGGCGGGCGTTGGATGGTGATCGGGTTACGGGCTGAGTCTTCCGTGCCGCAGGCTCCCTCGACGGAGAGCGTCAGGATGCCGTGCGAAAAATGGAGATCGTCGAAGTCCCGGGGCGACGCGAACCTGTAGTCACCGCCCAAGGAGCGGTTGTCGAATGACGCGATGACGCTCCACAGGTCAGGCTGCGCCGGGTCGGTGCGGCCGACAATGTAGAGGCGGCCCTGGGCCGAGCCCGGGTCGTTCAGGAGTGAGATCGCGATGAACTCGCCGTCGGTAGCGGCGCTGTAGGGAAAGCGCGGCAGGTTGAACGGAACGTTGGGCGGGAGAGTGATGACGTCGGTCGGCACCCATGTTCCGGTGACGTCGCGCTCGTGGACGCTGTAGGCAACCCCATCGAGCCCCACGGCGAGGCCGTCTTTCACCGACATCTCGACAGCCCCGAAGAAGTACGGGGGCAAATCGAGAAGCGGTGTGCCCTCGACCCATGCTCCCGTCGGCGTGGGGCGCTGAAAGACACGCACTCGGCCCGCGGCGTGGTCGCGCAGGAGAATGTCACCGCTGTCGATGGCGACGCACGACGTCGGCGAGATCACGCCGAGGAAGACGCCCGTGGAGATCGTTTGAGCGATGGCCCAGTCGCCGGTCGGTGAGCGTTCCATGATGATCGACCGAACTCTCCTTGGGGTCGAGTCCGTTACCACCTGAATCACCGCGACGTCGCCTTTGACCGCCATAGACGCTTGACCCAGCGTATGCACGACGGCGTTCAGCGTGACGATGCCCGTCTCGGACCAGGTGCCTCCGGCGTCCCGCGCCATGAAGATCGCGCGCAGCGGACCAGGCGCTTCGGCCGGGTAAGGGAACGCTGGCACGACGAGCGCGACATCGCCGTCAATGGCGGCCATGCCACCGATGGGATAGACAGCGCCCGTGTCCGCCGTGGGGACCACGTCAGCGGGCAGGATCTGGGGGTATGCGAATGCCTGGGCGGTCACGGCGAGCAACGCAGGCAGCAGGAGGGCGAGTCTCATACGCTCGACAATACCCTGGTCCCGAAATGCGTACGCGGGGGTCTACTCGATTCTCCGCCCAGGGGGACAGCGTGGCGGCCCTGCTTGAGCCTCTGATCTCATTCTAGTAGATCGCGACTCGGGCGGACCGCCACGCCATTGGGCATCCCGCTCCGGGCGGTGGAAAAGTGTGGCCGAATCGCGATCGATCGGATGGACTCGAAGCTGGCCCCGCGACTGGACCGGTCGCTTGCTCACGGAAGAAGACCCCACAAGAAAACAGCCATGGCTGATCCCAAGAAAGCCGTCGCGACCCAGCTCGCCAACATCGAGAAGAGGACCGGCAAGACCATCGCGCAGCTCACCGCCATCGTGAAGAAGAGCGGCCTCACCAAGCATGGGGAGATGGTGGCCATGCTCAAGTCTGATCTTGGCATGGGGCACGGGGACGCGAACACGTTGGTGCACACGGTGCGCAAATCCGACAGCGCGAGCGTCACCGCTGGTAAGAGCGGGTCGGAGGTGCTCGACGGGCTCTACACCGGGCCCAAGGAAGCGCTGCGGCCGATTCACGACAAGCTGCTCACAGCCCTGCACAAGCTCGGGACGTTCGAGGAGGCGCCCAAGAAGGCCTACGTGAGCTACCGCCGCAAGAAGCAGTTCGTGACGATCGGGCCCGCGACCAAAACCCAGGTTGAGGTAGGCCTCAATATGAAGGGCGTCGAGCCCACCGACCGCCTCGAGGAGCTGCCGCCCGGCAAGATGTGCAACTACCGCGTGAGGATCGGCAAGCCCTCCGAGGTGAACGCCGAGCTGATCGGCTGGATTCGCACCGCCTTTGCTTCGGCCGAGTAGCGCGCGAGAAGGGCGGTGCGCGCCAAGGGAATCGAGCGCTGCGACCCATGGGGGCCACCTGGGGCAAGGACGAATCCGGGGTCCTTGGGACCGCCGAGGGGCGGCAGTCGGGTTCGGATCTCACAGGGCCCTGGCGGATTTCTTTGCGCAACTACGAAGTAGAGCCCGTGGGCAAAAGCGGCCCGCCGCCCCACATTGACCGGATGCCAGTGGGTGAAAAATCAGTCTGCGATGAGCGTTTCTTGGGTCTCTTGGGAGGACGATTGGGGGAGCATGCGGAGCAGCACGAGGCCTCTGTGTTCGGGCTGCTGCCAGACCTCACGATCGGCTACCTCAATCCCGCTTGGTTCCGCTTCGCGCGCGACAACGGAGGTGAAGAGGTGTCCGAGCGCTGGGGGCTAGGGGCCCCTGTTCTCGAAGCCATGCACGGTCCGGTGCGAGCTCTCTTTGAGCGAGAGTATCGCCTCTGCTTCGAGAAGTGCCGCGCGTGGCAGCATGACTACGAATGTTCGAGCCCAAGAGTCTTCCGTGAATTCCACATGGACGTGTTTGCGATCGGGGGGGCGCGCGGATTGCTCGTGATCAACACGCTTACGGCAGAGCATCCCCATGGCAGTGATCGTGTTGCCATGAAGCCGGAGGAGAGCCTCTACCTGGACGAACACGGGCTCATCCTGCAATGCGGATACTGCCGACGCATTCAGCGCTCGGACGGCTCAGAGAGATGGGAGTGGATCCCTGAGTGGGTCGAGAACCAGCCAGATAACGTGACGGGGGGGCTCTGCGTGCCGTGCTATCAGACGCGGTTCCCCTCTGGCTCCCAGTGAGGCAACGCGCCCTTGACCACGGGGCCTGGGGCCCAGCGGCAGGGAGGGAGTCCGCGCTTTTTCGCCGCGACTTCCCAGAAGCTACGGATCGATTCCGGCTCCGTTGCGCCCTCCCCTAAAGGCGCACGCGCACACGCACTGCGTCGGCGACGCCGAGTCCTGACTGGCCATTGGCGTTGTCGCGAAAGAACCCCTGGATGTAGAGGTTCGATCCCGCCACCGCGGAGCTGGCGTAGCCTGCGCCGAAGTCGAATGGAACCGACATCTCGCCGGCAGGATCTGTGAAGGTCACGGGCGTGACCCGTGTCAGGGTTCCGGAGATACAGATCACGCCGTCACCCGCTGGCGCGCGAGTCTCTTCCGTGCCCACTGCAAAGAGGGCAGGGACGCCCGCCGGCGCTTGCCGCAGCTGGAGTTCGAGGGTGCCTGCTGTGAGGCTTGCCTCGCCGCGTGCGCGGGTCAGCGCAAGCTGGCCTGTCGAGTTACGGCGAGTCGAGCAGTAGGGAGTGCCCGTCATGTCGCCGCAGGGGTTCTCGAGGCGCGCGAGGCTGCGCCCGGGGACGCCGTCGACGCTTGTGAAGTTCCCGTGCCCATACCT
>CAJXRJ010000070.1 GCA_913058555.1 uncultured bacterium | reverse complement strand
GACCTGGTGGTGGACCTGGAGAAGCCCGGCGTTGTGTCGTACCTGAGCCTCGCCGCCGGCTTTTTCCCGTTTCCGTTCCCAGTGACCACGGGTCCGGCCCGCGATGTCATGACGGGCGACCTTGACGGCGACGGGAACGACGATGTCGTCTTCCGAGAGAACGCTGGGGGAGACTGGCTCGTCGCACGTGGCGCTGGCATGGGCGGATTCTTGAGTCCAGTTAGCTTCATGCCCGCGGGGCTTGAGTCCTATCCCGGCCTCGCCCTTGCGGACCTCGACGGAGACGGCGACGAGGATTTCGTCGCCGCCCGCTACAACCCGCGCTCGCTCCAACTGGTCGAGTCCCTTGGGGGCCTCAGCTTCGGAGTTCCCCAGGACATCCCTGCCCCGAACATGGTTCCCGAGGACCTTGGCTTCGACGACATCGACGGAGACGGCACGCTCGATCTCAAGCTGCGCGTCGGGAGCGCTCTCTGGTTCGAAGAAGATCTCGCATGGCGTCGCGGGCTCGGCGGTTTCGCGTTCGGGCGGGAGGAGCTCGCTATCGAGCGATTCGAATTTAGAGCCTCCATCATCACGGACCTTACCGGGGACTCGATTCCAGAGGTCGTGGCCGGGGTGAACGGCCAGGTCGGGCCGCAGGTGCTTGGCTTCTCCGGGAACAGCATGGGCCCCCGCTTCACCTCTCCGAGCGCCATCGGGTCCGAGGCGAGCGGTTTCGGATCCGCGAAACTCATGGACGTAGATAGGGACGGGGACCTCGACGTCATTACCGTGAGTCGATCGCCTGCTTCGCTCGTCTGGATCGAGAATGTGGGCGACGGCGCCTTCAGGGCTCCCCAAGAACTCGGCGCGCTGGCGATCGACGACGAGCTACTTGCCGTGGGAGACCTCGACGGCGACGGGCAGTTGGACCTCGTGATGCAGCTCAAGACCGGACTCGATCTGGGCGTCAGGTACGGCACAGGTCCCGGCACCTTTGGTCCCCTTGACCAGATCTACGCTGGGGGAATCCAAACGATCAGAGCGAGCAAAGCGATCGTCACCGATCTGGACTCTGATGGTGACGGAGACATCTTGTTCGCGAGCGGCTTCCCCACAAGGTCCGTTGTCAAGCTGGAGAACTACGGGGCCACGTTCCTCCCCTCGGACGTGGTCGTCATGGGCGATGACCAGCGCGCCATCGACTTCGTTGACGTCGACGGCGACTCGCTCATGGACATCGTGGGCCTGCGGGCCTCCCCCCAGGGTTTGAGCGTTTGGAAGAACGACGACCTCTTTGGCTTTGGCCCGCGCATCGTGATTCCGATTCCGGTTCCCTCCTACGGAACCATCGTCAGCTTCGACGTGGACGGCGATGGGGACACCGACATCGTTGGTGGCGGCGCCGATTGGTCGGCAAACGACGGCCAGGGCGGCTTCGCCCCCTTCGAGCCACTCGCTCCCCCCCCCGGGCCAGGCCAGTCCTTCGGCGCGGTGGTTGCCGGCGCCGACCTGAACGGCGATGGCCTGAACGACGCCATCAGGTCCTATCGCCAAAGTCAGTTCTCCTACGTGGTCGTGGCCAACCTACGGGAGCCGGCCGGCACCTACGGTCCCCCAACGGTACTCTTCGAGACGGTCCACCCATTCGAGGCCGTTACCGTCTCCGCCAGCGACCTGGACTCCGATTCAGATGCCGAAGTGGTGATCGGGTCCGCCTTCTCGTTCTACTCCGTGGAGAACCTCTCCGCCGAAGTGGCCGGTTCGGCACCCACGATCTGCCTCGTCGGCGAGGAGAACTCCATTGGCTTCCGCGGGACGATCCGAGCCCTTGGATCGAGCATGATAGCCGGTGCGGGATTCGAGCTTGTCGCCTCGAGGATCCCACCGGGACAATTCGGCATGTTCCTCGGATCCCAGACCCTCACCGCCCCAGATCCGATCAGCGGCTCCTTCGGCAATCTCTGCCTGGGCGGCTCCATCGGCCGCTACGACGGCCCGGGCCAGATCGGAAGCAGCGGCCCGATGGGTGAGTTCCGCCTGTCGCTGACGCACGATGCGCTCGAAGACTCCCAAGGCCCAACCAGCGCCATGCCTGGCTCCACCTGGGGCTTCCAGGCTTGGTATCGCGATATCGGCCCCTTCGGCCCCACCAGCAACTTCACGAACGCGGTCGCCATCACTTTCACGCCGTAGGGCAGAGCGAGCCCGCTGGGGCGCTCGGAGAGAGACAGAGGACTGCCATGGATGGGACGGGTGCGTGAAGCGCATCCGTCCCATCGTCCGTTGCGAGCACTGGGACGGTTGCCGGGACTTTTGACTGAATGGGTAGGACAGCCTAAGGCGCCCCGCAGTCGTGGCTTTGAGCGCCACCGGGCCGAATTCACCTCCGGCGGCGGCGCTGAACCAATCAGTCCCTGCCACCTCCCCAGTCATGTCTCAACTCCTGCTCCGCGCCGGCGCCCTGGCGCTTCTCGCCTCGACCCTGAGCCCCGCCTGGGCCCAAGCGCCGCGCCCCTCGGTCGTCATTCCACGTTGGACGGCCCTCGCCCCCCTTGAGGGAGCAGGTCCTGCGGTTCGGGGCCTCGAAGCGAGCGTCGCTTCCCCCAACACGATCAGCGCCTGGTCGAGCGCGGGCGTGCTCCGCAGCGACGATCGCGGGGAGAGCTGGAGTCGGCAATGCCCATGGCCGGACGAGGTGACGACACGGCCACAGGTCGCGGTCTCCCCCGCGGATCCGAACCGGATCGTGGCCGCCAATCCCGTCACCGGCTCGATGCTCGTCACCCGCGACGGGGGCGCGAGCTGGCTGGCACCGGCGGTCCCGCCGACCGGTGGCTACTTCATGCGGCTCAGCTTCGATCCCTTTGACCCGGACGTCCTCTTCGCGGGCTCGGTTGATGGCGTCTGGAAGTCCGAGGACGGTGGCACCACGTTCAGCCAGTCCTTGGCCACCAGCACCGAGATCAGCTTCCTGAAAGTCGCGAGGCACAACCGCCTGCGTGTCACCGCGCTGGTGAGCGGCGTGGGCGTCACCAAATCCGAAGACGGCGGCGCCACCTGGGAGCCCCAAGGGAACGTGCCAGCCGCCGGCACCATCCTCAGCTTCGCCATGGACGACCGTGACACGAACCGGATGCTCTTCGGCGGCACGAACTTGCACCTGACCGAGGACGGCGGACAGACCTGGACCGCGATCCCCGCGCCGTCCGAGGGCTTTGACATGGTGGCCTTCGACCCAATGCGGCCTGGCCGCATCCTTGCCGGCCTGCGCGAGGTCGCCCTGATGATCAGCGACGATCTCGGTGCGAACTGGACCATCGTGCGTGGCCCCGAAATCGACCCCATCGGCGCAAATCCCTTCGCGCTTCTCTGCCCCTCCTCCCATCCCGACCTGCTCATCGTCGGCGGGCGCGGGGGCCTGGCTCGATCCACCGACGCGGGGGTCCAGTTCACCCGCACGAACGGCGGGCTCGGCGCCTTCGCCAACGTCGAGAGCGTCGCGATTCACCCCATCGACCCGGACCACATCGTCGCCAAGACGGGCGGCTCTGCGTTTGTCTCCACGGACGGCGGTCTAAGCTGGACCGAGTCGAGTTCAGGACCGTCATTCACCGGGACGGACATCGTGGCAGACCCCGCCATCCCCGGTCGCTTCTGGGCGGGTACCCTCGGCATCGTCAATGGCTCCGTCCAGCTCTGGCGCAGCAACGACGGCGGCTTCACCTTCGCCCCGCTGCCGCAGTCGTTCCCTTACTACTTCTGGAACTTGGCCGTCGCGAGCAACGGCGTCCTCTTTGGCGCCGGCAGTGGCCTCCTGCGATCCACCGACGGCGGCGACACCTTCGTGAACACGGGACTTCCAGCCAGCTGGGTTTGGGACGTGGCCGTTAGCCCGGCGGACCCCATGGTTCTCTGGGCGAACAGCGGAAGCACGGTCTATCGCTCAACCGACGGCGCCATGACCTGGATCCCGGCCACCACTTCGCCGACCCCCACCGTGCGCGGCCTCCACGCCCATCCGACCGACCCATCCATCTGCTACGCGACCGTGCCTACCTTCATCGACGGCGGTGAGAGCCTCTGGGTCACGATGGACGGAGGAGATCATTGGAAGTCCGTCCCCACCGGCATCCGCAACGGCTGGGAAGTCCACGCGCTCTCCGCCTACCCCGGCGTGGTGCTCGTGGGGCAGACCATTGAGGCCGGCATCTGGTACCTCACCGGCAATGGCCGCGACGCGCGGCGCTCCGATCGGGGTCCCGACTCCACGGTCTCCGGCTTCACCTCTTCGGGCAGGCGCGTACTCGCCGCCACGAGTGGATCCGGAGTGCATATCATGCGTTGACCATGGAAGACCTCGTCCACCTGCGCCGTTTCCTGCACGCAGCCCCAGAGCTATCGGGGCGCGAGACGGAGACAGCGCGGGAGGTCTTTGTGCGCCTCGACGACCTCGCACCCGACCGGCTCTGGACGAAGCTCGGTGGGCACGGCGTCGCGGCCGAATTCCAGGGCAAGGCGCCAGGGCCCACCGTCCTCGTGCGGGCGGAGCTGGACGCCCTCCCGATCCACGAACAAAGCGAGCTCCCCTACTCATCGACTGTCCCGGGCTGCGCCCACCTCTGTGGCCACGACGGGCACATGACGATCCTCATGGGACTCGCGCGTCGCATCGCCCAGGAGCCCCTCGCCAGCGGCCGCTTCATTGCGCTTTTCCAGCCCGCCGAAGAAACCGGCGAGGGGGCCCGAGCGGTCTGCGCCGACCCACGCTTCCCTGAGCTCCGCCCGGACTACGCCTTCGCGCTGCACAACCTGCCCGGCACCGCCCTGGGTACGGTCGCTCTCCGTGACGGCACCTTCAACTGTGCCTCCCGGGGCATCGTGGTCAACCTCTCCGGCGCCACCGCCCATGCCGCACACCCCGAGGACGGCAAGAGCCCCGCCCTTGCCATGTGCGCGCTTTTGAAGCGACTGACCCACATCCACGAGGACCCGTCCCTTCCGGAGTCCGGCCTGCGCCTCTCCACGGTCGTGCACGCCAACCTGGGCGAAGTCGCCTTCGGCACGTCCCCGGGGGAAGCCGTGCTCATGGCCACCCTCCGCGCCGAGCACGACGCCACCCTGGAAGCCATGGCCAAGCTTGCGGAGGACTCCGCCCACGCCCTCGCGCAGGAGCACGGCCTCCGGGCCGAGGTCGCCTGGCGCGACCGCTTCGAGGCCAGCGTCAACACCCCAGCGGCCGCCGCGCTCATTCGCGCCGCCGCCAATCAAATCGGCGCCCCCGTCGAAGAACTCAAGGGGCCCTTTCGGTGGTCCGAGGACTTTGGCGCCCTCGGCGCCCAGGCCACCCACTCGGCCATGTTCGGCCTCGGAGCCGGCGTTGCGCACCCGCCGCTCCACTCAACCACCTACGACTTTCCTGACCCCCTCATCGAGCGGGGCATCGCTCTCTTTGAGGCCGCGGTGCGTGGGTGCGCTTCGCGGTAGCCTGCGAGTCCCAAGGGCGCGGAACATAGCGCCAGAGGAGACGGCCCCCCGTGATCACGCCGCGGCATCCCGTTCCGCGATGCAATCAGCGAGCGCTTCCCGCAGGGCTTCGAGCTTCAGCGGCTTGGTCAGGTGACGGTCCATGCCCGCCGCGAAGCTCTTGTCGCAATCGCCTGGCATAGCGAACGCCGTCAGGGCGACGATCGACACCCGTCGTTTTCCGGACTCCGCCGCCCGAATTCGGCGGGACGCTTCGTAACCGTCCACGTCGGGCATCGAACAATCCATGAGGATGACATCCCAGTCTTGCCCGGTGGCGAGATCGACGGCCTCACTGCCACTCGAGCAAGCGAAGACATCGCAGCCGAGTCGACCCAGCATCTTCTCAGCGACGAGTAGATTGACGGGTGCGTCATCGACGAGCAGGACACGCAGGCCTTCGAGCCGCGGCTCGGGCGCCCCCCACACCGTCGGCTCACGGGCGGGCTCATTGGACACACCCTCAGCGACTTCCAGCTCGATCTCGAACGAGAAAGTCGACCCCGAACCAAGCTCGCTGTGCACTTCGATCTGGCTCCCCATGGCTTCGACCAGCGACTTGCATATGGCAAGGCCAAGCCCTGTTCCACCGAAGCGCCTCGTGGTCGACTCGTCCGCTTGGCGGAATGGAATGAAGATCGAATCGAGCACGTCGTCGGACATGCCGATTCCGGTGTCCTTGACTTCGATCCGAACGGACTTGGTGCCTTGTCGTCGCTCCGCGCTCAGAACAACCGATCCACGGGTGGTGAACTTGACGGCATTGCTGGTGAGGTTATGGATGACCTGTCGAAGGCGGTGCGGGTCACCGACGACGTTCTGGCGCAGCTCCGCGCCCCAATGCGTTCTCACCTCCACGCCGCTCGCCGAAGCCGTAGCGGTGTGAAGCTGGGCGACCTCCTCCAAGAGTTGATCGAGCCTGAACGGCACGGCCTCGAGCGTCGTGCGTCCGCTCTCGAGCTTCGCGAAGTCGAGGACGTCGTTCAGCAAAAGGAGGAGCGAATTCGCGGAGACCTGCAGGGTATCGATGATCTGCCGCTGTTCCTCACTCATCGGAGCGCGATCGATCAGGTCAATGCACCCGATCACGCCGTTCATCGGCGTTCGAATCTCATGGCTCATGGTGGCCAAGAAGAGATCTTTCGCGAGCACGGCCGACTCGGCCTGCTTGGTCGCTTCCTCAAGGTCCGCGACCGTGCGCCGATACGCGGCCTCGCTCTGATTTGCCAGCTGCTCCGAGCTCTTGGCAACCCGCTCTATCTGGCGAATCCGCCGTTCCAAGCGCAGGTTCTGCTTCTGGACTGCCCCTGCATCGTCCTTGTCAATGGCCCCGTCGTCCTTCATCCGAGCACCACGGAAACGCAGGTTTCGTTGTGGAAGCCGTCCCGGGAGTCGACGTGATTCGGGGCGATCTCACCGAAGCAGTAGAGCCCTGCGAAGATCAGGTCGTCCAAGCCTCGATCGGACGCCAGGACGCGAAGCAGGTCAATCTCCTTCGCGGCCTCCGTCCCCAGAACCCACTTACGCGCGGCGCAGGTGAAGATCAATGCGAGCTGAGGCGAGTCGCCCTGGAAGTCATCCAGCGCGTGGGCGAGCGAGGACTCGGACCCATGCAACAGCCCCTCTTCAAGGACCTCTGTGAATCGCACCGTCGAGCCCTGGGCCACCGCTCCGGCGAAGGTGAGGGCACCCGTGTCATCGTCGGAGAAGATGGATGCCCGGAGGCGCCACTCACCGTGCTCATCGCTACACGCCAAAGGAAACTCACCGAGGAAGTCGGACGGAATGTCGTCGTAGTAATCCTTGTAGACCTCCATCGCTGGGCGGCCGTCGATGGTCGCTACGATATTCCCTTCGGCTCCGGTGACGGTCATCTCAGGGCCGGTTGGCTTCCAACCGGAGCCGATGCCCCAGCTCACGTCGACTTGGCCTTCGATGAACAGGATCGGGAGGCTGTCAGCGCAGACCTCAGCGCCGAAGAACTCTCCCATACGCTCGAATTCGCGGTGGTCACCGCTGAGCCCTCCGAGGACCGGGCATGCGGCGCCGTCCAAGCGGCGCGCGATGGCCTTCACCACTTTTGCGGCGTCGGTGCTGGGCGCGAAGGTGGTGAGGCACAGCTTGGGATCGATGGTCCCCATGCCCTTGGTGGCCCCGTCGACCGCCGCGTCGATGCCCATCGATAGGTCTCGGCCCAGGCCCGCATGAACTCGGATATCGTCGCCGCTGAACACCGTCAGCAGCACCGAGTCGTCGCAGAACCCGAGGGTAGATGAGATCTCGCCGTCCGACGTGGCGCCCACCAGCGGGAGTCCGGGGTACGCCGCCTGAATGCGATCGAGAATCACCTGGTGCTCGTACTCGACGCTGCAAAAGAGCATCGCCCCCTTGGGCGTTTCGCCCTTGAGGTCCTTTTCGATCTGACCCAGAACGTCGTCGATCGCATCGATCGTGACTGGGTCGTCGCTATGGCCGGTGATGGCTCGCATAAGTTCGGTGGCAGGGGAGATCTGGTGGACGAACGCAGCCCGGCAGGGGACTGCGGCGCAACGTCACACAACCTACGACGACCACCGGAGGGGCCAATATTGAGCCGATTGTCGGGAAAAGTCCTCGGGCCCGTTGGGGGTCCCCCCGCAGCCCACAGGAGCCGTAGGAGAAGGCCCAGGGCGGCTCCCTCCCAGGGGTCATGAACATCGGCCGCGGGAAGGCCATTTCGCCGGCACCCGCCTTGGCGGCATCCCTAGCGGGCTGGATCGAGGTGAAGCGACTCCCCGGTGACCTGGAACGAAATGCGACGCGCCGTCTCGCCCTGGGCGGGGTCCATGACGAGGGTCATGGGGCCTTGGGGGAGTTTGAGGGCCCAGACGTCGCGGTCGACGCGAAGGCGGCGGTGGGTTGCGCCCGCGGCGTCGACGACCGCCAGGCGGGTGCCCCTGGCGATGGATGTGAGGTCGACCGCGACCTCGGTCGGAGACTCGGCCACTAGGACGATCGGGCCAGGTGCGGCTCCGCGGGCGTCCACGATGCGCACCGTCGACGTCCAAACAGTGCGCGCGGCGTAGGGGACTCGCCCCTCGTCGTCGCCGCGAACGTGGAGGGCGTAGCGGCCACGTGGCAGGTCTTCGAAGCGGAAGGCACCAGCCGCGTCGCTCTCCCCCCGCCAACTGCGCGTGGGCTGGAGGGAGTCGCCGAGCAACTGGCACCCGATGCTGAGGGCGAGCGGGCTGCCGCCCGGGTCCTCGATCCTCCCCGAGAGGGAGATGGGCACGTCCATGACGACGTCCCCTAGCTGAAGGGATTCCCGTGGCCGCAGGTCGATGGGGATTTCGACGGTGGCGCGTCCCTCCGCCTCGACCCGAAGGGTAGCCGGGCCGGGCCAGAGGTTCCCGAGCTCAATCCGGCCGTTCGGTCCCGTATCGGTCGCCGTCGACCAGCTCGGCTGGAACGGTCGGCGGATGGAGGCGCGCGACGGAAGCGGCTCGCCGCTGGAGGCGTCGAGCACTCGAAGGGTCGCGCTGCACTCGGAACCTGCGAGGTCGGAATCGTCGATGGTGAACGCCAGCTCGTCCTGCCCCGGCCCGACGCGCTTGGTCTGGATGACGGTCTGTCCAACGACGATCGAAGCGTAAAACGGCGGCGGCTGGTCAGCCACGAGGATGCCAAAGGCGTCCTTCGCGGTGGGTGGGTCCAGGCGAAGCTGCATGGCGCCCCAGTGACTGCCAATCCCGTAAGGGTTGCTGCCTCCGGCGAAGGGCGGATCCAGGACTTCGAGCGGGCGCTCCTCGGTCGCAATGATCGAGACCCTCAGTCTCTGCCCAAGCGCCCGCGGGACCACGTCGCGCAGCGGCTCGCCGGAGGAATCCCCCGCCCGAATTCTGATGAGCGTCGCGGCCTCCAACTCTAGCTCCACCGTGTGGATTCCCCCCGGCTCGACCTCCACGGACGCACGCCCAGGCTGAACGCCCAAAGGGAACGTGCGGATATGGAACTTGCCAGGCGCCACGTCGGCGAAGAGGAAGCGGCCGTCCCCGTCGACCCGCACCGATGGGGTGCGCCCGGAAGCGTCGGTGCCGAACACATAGGTTGGCTCGGGCAAAGGAACGGCGCCCCGGACGGTGACGTTTCCGCGCACGAGGCTCGGGCCGCTTGGCGTGGGAGTCCGGCTGCCCGAGGCGGCGCCAGGCGCTGACTCTGGCGCGGCGGATTCAGGGCCGCTTGGAAGAACGAGCTCTGATGGGGAGGCGTCGAGGCCCAGAGGGTCCAACGGCGGCGCGCTCGCGTCTTCTTGGGTGGGGACCTCGAGCGCCGGGGGCCGGTCGATCCCATCGGCATTGCCCCAAGGGCCCCGGAGGAACGCCCACATGAGCCCGAACGAGATCGCCGCCGCGAGCAGCGTGGTGGCTTGCCGCCTCATCGGTTCGACTCCTCGGCCGAGAGGCCGATCTCCCCAAGATCCACGTCTTCCGCCGCGACAACGAAGCGGTGGCGCTGCGACTGCCCTTTGGCGCCGTACAGCGTCAGCCTGTAGCTACCCGGCGGAAGCCGCAGCCCCGTGGTGGCACCCGCATCCGCGAGCTCGATGCGACTCGGGATGGCAGCCCCACTCGACATCGGCCGCAGCCTCGCGGAGGTGGGAAGGGCGGCGCCCCCTTGGGCGACCCGTTGGAACTTGACGCCGCGCTCCGCCTGCTCCAGAAGGGCCACGTTGACTCGCCAGGGGATCTCATCCTCCAGCCGAGCGATCCGGCAGCGATCGACGACGGCATCGCCGTAGCGGAGCTCGAGGGTCACGGGCAATGCTTGGGTCAAGACCACAAGTCCGAGCGCATCCGCGGGGATCTGATCCAGGGAATCGCGGTATGTGCGGCCGCGCCACGTGCCGGCGTCAGCGCCCCCAGGGCCAACCACCGCGACCGAGAGCATGTCACGGATGGGGATCGGAGAGCCCAGGGTCTCGGGCAGGGCGCGGCCCTCGCCATCCAGGACCCGAAGGGCAAAGGAACCTGTCCGCACGAGCTCGATGTCCTGTTCCAGAACAGACGTCTCCGGCACCTCGATCTCCGTGGCTAGCGTCGCAAAGCCCGTCGCCGTCACCTGGAGATCCCAAGCTCCTGGAGCCAGCCCTTCGATGGCCCACGCATTGCCTTCCACATCGACCCTGCGTTCGGCGCTGCCCTGCGTGAAGCGAAGCGTCGCCCCGGCCACCTGGGGTACCCCGGACCCGGCGGACCGGAGCCAGCCACGGGCGATGCGGACGCCCTTGGGCAACCGCAGCGGAGCGGCCTCCGTTCTCGCGCTCGATGGAGGCCCCGGCGTTGGCCCCGGGGAAGAGCCTTCGGGTTCCGGCGGAGTCGGCGCTCCCCCTGGATCTCCGACGGCGATCGTGGCCACGTCAGGGAGCGTCGCCTCTTCGGGCGGGAGGACGGCGTTGGAGGCGAGCGCCAGGAGAGTCCCCGCAGCGACGCCCGTGGCGACGGACTTCATGGTCATAGAAAGGGCCCAGTGGGGGGCGGCGCCGTCGGCCGCGGAACGGAAAGTCACTCCGATAGGAACGAGCTGAAGGGCGAGCTGGTCCCAGCTGCGCGCGCTGCGCCGGACGAGGATCTCGCGAACAAGCTCGCGCGCGCGAAAGGCGCGCCAGCGGACGGCGCCCGCCGTCACCCCGCTCTCGCGGGCGATATCCTCGACCCTCGCGCCCTGGAAGTAGATGGCATAGAGGGTGCCGCGGTAGGGCTCTTTCAATTCGAGCATCGCCTCCCCCACCAGCCGTTGCAGCTCGAGACGCTCGGCCATCTCGTCGGTCCCGGGCGAAATCGTGGTCGCCTCAGAGCGATTGCGGGCGGCGGCGTCATCGCGGATGCGATCGCGCCGGCGCCCCGCTGCCGCCAGCCGCCTGGCCACCGTCGCGAGCCATGCCCTCGGTTGACGCAATGCGCCGCCGCTGCGCTCGCCCAGGGCCGCCATCAGCGTGTCCTGGGCCAGGTCACCGGCCGCCCCGGGATCCTGGGTCAGGTGAAGCGCAAAGCGCCGGAGCCAACCCACCTCGGCGAGGAGGGCGTCCAGGTTCTGTTCTGAGGGCTGCATCTGTGCCCTACGAGTGAACCGGCACGGCGGGCCGTTAGGGCGAATATTGAACTTTCCAAGGTGGCTCCCATGAATGGGCACGCATCCCCGTGAGTGCCTGTTGGGGGTCGCCTTCTGGCTGGCGTGGTCAGTCGGGGCCCTGCGCGAGGAAGATCCGCCCCAACCCACGGTGCCGGAACGGCTAGTGAGCGAGCGAGCCCAGCGACGGGGGCCAGGCCGTGAACTCTCTCGCTCAGCGGTAGCTGAAAACGACCGCAAAGAAGAAGAGCGAGGCAGCCCCGGGGGCTGCCTCGCTCTTCTCGGTCGGCCCATGGACCGATCCGGCGATCGGCGTGCGATCAGGTGCGGGAGGCTTCGAAGATGCTCTGGATCGAAGCGTCGAGCATGTTGTTGAACTCGTCCTCGGTCTGCTGGGCGGAGAGGCCTTCGGAGAGAGCACGGGAGAAGCTCGCGATCATGCCGTGGTTACGGGAGAGGCGGGCGTTGGACTCTTCGCGGGGGTAGCCGCCGGAGAGGGCGACGACACGAACGACCTGGGGGTGGTCGATGCAGCACTTGTAGAAGTTGTCCTCCTCGGGGAGGGTCAGCTTCAGCATGACGTGGGTGTCCTTGCCGAGCTTGTCGAGGTGAGCCATCAGCTCATCGCGGAGCATGGCTTCGGCCTCGGACTTCGTGCTCGAGTGGATGTCGACCTCGGGCTCGATGATCGGGATGAGTCCGGCGTCGGCGATTTGCTGGCCGACCTCGAACTGCTGGGCGACGACGGCTTTGACGCCGGCGCCCTCGGCCGACTTGATGACCGAGCGCATCTTGGTGCCAAAGATGCCGGCGGCCTTGGCCTTGGTCAGGAGATCAGCGAGGCCGGGCATGGGCTTCATGACCTGCACGCCGCCGGCCTCGTCCGCGAGGCCCTTGTCGACCTTGAGGAAGGGAACGACGTTCTTGTCTTCCCAGAGGAACGTGGCCGTGCCCTTGCCCTCGATCGTGCGGTCCATCGTGTTCTCGAACAGGATGGCGCCGAGGATGCGCTCGCCGGTGAAGGCGGGGCTGGTGATGATGCGCGTGCGCATCTCGTGCACCTTGGCGAACATCTCGTCGTCGCCGGAGTACTCAGACTCGGAGACGCCGTAGAGGCCGAGGGCCTTGGGGGTGCTGCCGCCGCTCTGGTCGAGGGCCGCGATGAAACCGTCCTGAGTACGGACTTTGGAGAGCTGCTGTTCGAAAGACATGGAAGCGGTGGGGTGGATCGCAGGGAGGACCGGAGACGCCCGCGGGCGGACCGATTTCGGCCAGGATTCTATCCACCGGAGTGGGTCCACGTCCCGGAAGATCGCCCAGAGCGGGGGCTGAGCGCAGGGCCGACGGGGGCCCGATCGCGGCCTCACCGGCGGGATGGGACCCGCAGGACGCGCCTTAGAGGTCGCGCTGGTGCTTGGAGGGCCACACGACCGAACGGGCCTTGCCGATGAGGCGATCGAGCGAGACGGGCCCACGATCGCGGCTATCGCGGCTGATCGCTGAGGAATCACCGAGGACGAAGATCTCGTTGTCCTTGAGCGTCAGCTCGCCGTTGACACCGAATTCGCCCCGGGGCACGTAATGGAAGTCGCGCAGGACGCGGATGTTGCGCACGCGCATCTCAAGCCCGGTGGCCCCGAGGGCCACCCTTGGACCCGTGCTGTACGGCTCGCCATCGGGGGAGTTCCAATGCGGCGTGTTCCGGCCCTTGTCGTAGTCAAATGCGACCTTCTGGCCGGCCATCTCCAGGGTCAGGCAGTTGTCGACGTTCGCAAAGCGGATCTGGATCCACTCGCCCACGGGGACGGGTACCGCCGCTTGGCTCAGGAGGCGCGGGGGCTGCTTGCCGTCGATCGGGTGCAAAGCCTTGTCCGCGAGGGCGCGGCGCAAGTAGGCCGTGTGCTGGGCCGTTCCGGGGTACACCGGGATGTAGGCATCAAAGATGTCGCCCTGCTCAGTCAGCTGAACCTGCAGGATGCCGCCCATGCGCTCGATCTTGGCCTCGAACTCCACGATCACGTCATGCACGACGTAGGTGCCGTGATGCAAGACTCCGTCGGGGCCCAGGTAGCCGTCATCAATGCGCTCCTGGAATCGAAGCAGCCCAAGCTCGGCCCCGCGTCCCACCGAGCTGCCGTCCAGACGCCACTCCTCGTTCGGCCCCGGATCCGTCATGCGCTCCCAGGGATCGAAAGCCTCGGTGCCGTGTTGCCACGCAGGCTCGAGGGAGGCGAGCGTGGAATCGAATACCGGAATCGGCTCGGGGCGACCGGGGTCGTCGATGGACAGAAGGACGCCGTTGATACGAACGTCCCCCGCGCCGTCGATGCGAAAGCTCTCGGTAGGGAGCCCAAGGGCACGCTTCACCGAGGCGCCGCCGCCCACGTCCGCAAAGACCACGCACTCGTACCGGTCAAGCTCATCCGAGTCAAAGCTCACATAGACCCAGTCGCCGGTGGAGATCCACGGCTCCATGGACCCAGAACCCACCGGATACACCCACCCAATCGTCGACCGCATGACGACGATCGCGCCCACGAGGAGTAGCGCGGCGCCAGCGGTGCACAGGAGGATCTTCTGGAGGCGTTTCATGGGCGGGCTCAAAGGGCGATGTTGCGAGCCACTACAATGTAGATCGCGCAGCCGGACACGTCCGATAATGCGATGAGCATGGGGCCCGCGACGATGGCAGGGTCGATACCGAGACGGCGGCAGGCGATGGGGACCGTACCCCCAAGTAGCGCCGCCCAGGCCACTGAGACGACGACGGCCACCCCCACGGCGAGGCTGAGCCCCGGGGGGCCTGCGCCTTCGGTGAGACTTGCGACAAGCCACGTGATCGCGCCGCACAGAATCCCGATAATCCCGCCGACGCACCACTCGCTGCCGAAGACGCTCCACTCCCGATCTGGGTCCACCTCGCCCGTGGCGAAGCCCCGCACGAAGATGGTCGAGGACTGGACGCCGACGTTCCCCGCAAGGCCCACGATCAAGGGCAGGTAGCGCAGGATCGCCTCTTCGGTGCCCGCCCCTGGAACCGGCGGCCCATCCCCGTCCGCGGACCCGAGGGCGACGGCCAGAATCTTGGCGCTCGCCAGGCCCGCAAGGACCGTGAAGCCCATGAGAGGCATGCGTTGACGCACCCGCATGAGGATCGGGAGGCGCGTCTGCTGGCCCTCGGACCCGGTACCCGTCAGACGGGCAAAGTCCTCGCTGACCTCTTCCTCAAGGATGTCCGCGGCGTCGTCCGCGGAGATCACACCGAGCATGAGACCGTGCTCGTCGACGACGGCCACGCCCTCGAGGCCGTACTTGGCGATCGTCTGGGCGGCGATCTCCTGGTCGTCGCCAACCCTGACCGTGAACGGCTCGACCATCACCTCCTCGACGGGAGTGTGGATCGAGTGGGTCAGCAGGGCCCGGTCGGCGATGTAGCCGATCGGGTGATTGTCACCATCGAGGACGAAGACACCGACGTCCGGCTCGGCGTCGTCGCCCTCCTTCCGGATCTCCTTGACGACATCCCCGATGCGTTGCCCGAGGCCCGCGACGACGAATTCCGTCGCCATGACGCCGCCGGCGGTTTCGGGGTCGTAGCTGAGGAGGGCCCGCAGCTCCCGGGCTGTCTCAGGGGCGACCTCAGCCAGGGCGTCATTGACGACCCGGTCATCGGCCTCGTTGAGGACGTCCGCCGCCTCGTCCGACGGTAGCTCCTCGAGAACTTCGCCAAGATCCTTCGCGTCGAGGCGCGCGACGAGTCCCTGGGTCAGGGTCTCATCCGCGTACTCGAGGATGTCCGCCTGGAGATTGGGCGAAAGGGCCCCGAAGACCCTGTGGCGGTCCTCCTCGGCCGTATCCAGAAGCCAATCCGCCGCGTCGGCGGCGTGCACGTCCGCCAGCAATACGGCCGCCTGAGCCGGCGAAATGCCGAGGACTTCTCGGAATGCCGCTTCCGCAGCTTCCAGACTCGATTCAGGGGTGCTCATGACGGGAAGGACGGTGGCGGAGCGACTACAATACAGCGCGCGCTACGCCGCGACACACCCCATGACGGAAGCTAACGGCAACGAACACCGCGATCTGATCCACGATTGGAACGCTGAAGACCCAGCAGGATTTGGCCAGATCCAGCTCGACGACGAAACCTTGCGTGACGGGCTTCAAAGCCCCAGCGCCCTGGATCCCGATCTCGACACCAAGATTGAGCTCGTGGGCCTTATGGATTCCCTGGGAGTCAATACGGCCAACATCGGTCTCCCCGGAGCTGGCGGCCGGGCCCGAGAGCATATTCTGAAGCTGGCGACGGCCATGAAGGATCTCGCCATCACGCCCAATGTGGCGTGCCGGACGATGATCGTCGACATCGCCCCCGCCGCCGACATGCAGCAACACGTCGGCGCCCCCGTCGAAGTCTGCGCGTTCATCGGGTCAAGCCCGATCCGCTTCTATACGGAGAACTGGGAGCTCGACCGGATGGTTCAGCTCTCGAGTGAAGCGGTCGCCTTCGCGGTGAAGGAGGACATGCCCGTGATGTTCGTCACCGAAGACACGACCCGCGCTCACCCCGACGCCCTGCGCGCGCTTTACGGAGCCGCGATCGACGCCGGCGCGCAACGCCTCTGCGTTTGCGACACCTGCGGCCACGCGACCCCCACGGGCGTGCGGAGCCTGATCAAGTTCGTGAAGCGCATCGCCGCCGAAAAGGGTGTTGACGTGGGCATCGACTGGCACGGGCACCGTGACCGCGGGCTGGGCCTCATCAACGCCCTCGTGGCCATCGAGGCCGGCGCCACGCGCATCCACGGCACGGCCCTTGGCGTCGGCGAACGCGCGGGCAACACGGAGATGGACCTCTTGCTCGTGAACCTCGCGCTCGCCGGTTGGATCGACCGCGACCTGACGAAGCTCGGTGAGTACGTGCGCAAGGCCTCCGACGCGATCGGCATCCCCTTCCCCGACAACTACCCGGTGTTCGGCAGCGACGCCTTCGAAACCGCCACCGGCGTGCACGCAGCGGCGGTCGTCAAGGCCTTCCGCAAGGGCGATGCATGGCTCGCAGACCGGGTCTATTCGGGCGTTCCCGCCGGCATGTTCGGGCTGGAGCAGCGGATCCTCGTGGGTCCGATGAGCGGCAAGTCGAACGTATCCTGGGTCCTTGAAAAGAACGGCGTGGAGCCGACGGACGACGTCGTTCAAAAGGTCCTTGAGTTCGCCAAGCGGAGCGCACGCAACCTCAGCGACGAAGAGGTCATCGCTGCGGCGAAGTAGCGAAGAGGTACGGAGCCAGGATCGTTTTTTCACTTTTGACAACGGCCGCGCTGCCCCAGAGGGGCTGTCTCTTATACACATCTCCGAGCCCACGAGACT
>CAJXRJ010000069.1 GCA_913058555.1 uncultured bacterium | reverse complement strand
TCTACACACTGCATATCGTCGGCAGCGTCAGATGTGTATAAGAGACAGCATGTAAGCCGGCTCGATGCCAGATTCTTCCACGGTCTCGCGCCAGGCGACGCGGGCGACGTCGCCGTCCCCGTCGCAGTGGCCGCCGAACTGGAGCCAGAGGCGGAGCTTGCGGTGGTGATGCAGAAGAATTTTCTCACCGGCGTCGTCCCACAGGAGGCACGAAGCCGTGAGGTGACCGGGCAGACAATTCCGCGTGAGGGCGATGGGCCCGTGCTCCACCAGGAACCGATCGATGTCGCGCCGGAAGTCCGCCTGGAGCTCCGTCAGTCCGACCGCCGCCGCCATGTCGCGGCGGGCGGTCTCGAGGGCTTCCAAGGCGGAGGCTCCCATCGAAGGGGATCCAGTCGAAGCGGATTCGGGCATCACTGGCGCAGGGACATGGGTTTAGCTGCGCGTGAAGCGGCGGTGCGTGCCTTTGGGCTGGTCGAGGTCTTCGCCGCGTGATTTCTTCCAGTCCTTGAACGACTCGTAGTCGCCGTGGTGGAAGTGCACGATGCCGACACCGTCCTCGCCTTCGCCTTCGAAGGAGAGAATGTGGGTCGCGACCCGGTTCAGGAAGTACCGGTCGTGGGTCACGATGATCATGTTGCCGGGGTAGTACTCGATCGCTTCCTCGAGAACCCGGAGCGTGTCCAGGTCGAGGTCGTTCGTCGGCTCGTCCATGATGATCAGGTTGGCGGGCTCCCTGAGCATCTTCGCCAGCATGACGCGGTTGCGTTGACCGCCGGAGCATTCGCCGACCAGTCTCTGCTGGTCTTCGCCCTTGAAGTTGAAGCGCGAAACGTAGGCGCGGCTGTCGATGCTCGACGTTCCAAAGGGGAGACGCTCGTTGCCTTCCGTGATGTTCTGGAAGACCGACTGCTCGTCGTCGAGCACAGTGCGGCTCTGGTCGAGGAACCGCAGCTGCACCGTGGAGCCGAGTTCCAGTTCGCCGGAGTCGGCCTTCTCCGTGCCGATGATGATCTTCATCAGCGTCGACTTGCCCATGCCGTTGGCGCCAATGACGCCTAGCTTGGCCTGGGGAGGCATGGAGAAGTTCAGGTCCTTGAAAAGCGTGCGGTCGCCGTAGCCCTTCGTCAGGTTCCGGATCTCAAGGACCTTGTCTCCCAGTCGCGGCCCCGGGGGAATGCGGAGTTCGAGGGACTGTGCCATCTCGTCAGCACGGGCCTCCTGGGCCAAGTCCTGGTAGCGCTTGAGGCGCGACTTCGACTGCTTGGTCCGCGCCGCAGGGCTGCGGCCCAGCCATTCCTTTTCGCGCTCAAGAACCTTGGACCGTTTGGCGTCGCTCGTGCGCTTGACGTCCAGCATCTTGGTCTTCTGGTCGAGGTACGCGCTGTAGTTGCCCTCGTAGGGGCGCGCGAGCCCGCGCTCGATCTCGAGCATCCATCCGACGACGTTGTCCAGGAAGTACCGGTCGTGGGTGATCAGGATGACGGTGCCGTCGTACTCCTGCAGGTGCGTCTCGAGCCATGCAATGGACTCTGAGTCGAGGTGGTTGGTGGGCTCGTCGAGCAGGAGCAGGTCGGGGTGCTGGAGGAGGAGCTTGCAGAGCGCCACGCGGCGCCGCTCACCGCCCGAAAGGTTGGTCACTCCCGAATCGAAGGGCGGGACCTGGAGCGCCTGGGCGGCCTGCTCGAGGCGGCTGTCCAGGTCCCAGATGCCCTTGGTGTCCATGGCGATCTGGAGTTCGTCGTACTCCTTGGAGAGCTTCTCGGCTTCTTCGCCTTCAGCATCGCCCATGATCTCCATGACCTTGTAGTAGCGGGCCTCCATTTCGCGCAGCGCCGACACGGCCTCGTCGATGTTCTCACCGACGGTTTTCTCCTCGTTGAGGGGGGGCTCCTGTTGGAGGTACCCGATGGAGAGGCCCTGCACCGGGCGGGCGACACCTTCGATGTCCGTTTCCTCGCCCGCGAGGATTCGAAGCAAAGTCGACTTGCCGGCGCCGTTTGGCCCGATCAGGCCAATGTTGGCGCCCTCCAGGAACGCGATAGTGATCCCTTTGAGGATCTCGCGCTGGTCGTAGAACTTCTTGAGGTCCTGGAGCTGGTAGATGATTCTGCCGTCAGACATATCGGTCGCTTGGGGGGGGCTGTGCCCGGGTGCCGGAGGGGCCCGGCCGGTCAGGAATTCGAGCCGAAGAGGATAGCCGCTCTGGGCTCCGTGTCGGTCGTTCGCTCCGGGTATCCTGTCTGGCCCGTAATCGACCCTGCAATGGGTGGTTTCGGTCCGGGCCCGGCCAGTGCCGCTTGCCCGGCTCTACCTCGTCTCCACCCCGTCCAGTATTCCCCCCGCCCGGCCCGCGCTGGGCAACGCGTCAGAGCGACCAGTCATGGCAACCTCCACCTCGACCGACACCCGATTCCTCGAGACCCTCGGCATCAAGGCCGCCAATTCCGGCGCCTACGCCGGCTCCTGGCTCGACTGCACCGGTGAGGTGCTCGAGTCCCGCTCCCCGGCGACTGGCGAGGTCATCGCCACGGTCCAGATGGCCACCAAGGCCGAATACAACCAGGTTGTGGAGGCTGCCCAGGCGGCTTTCCAGCGCTGGCGCTCGATCCCGGCGCCCCATCGCGGGGAGATCGTTCGCCGCATGGGCAATGCCATGCGCGAGCACAAGGACGCCCTGGGGCGCCTGATCACCCTGGAGATGGGCAAGATCCACCAAGAGGGCTTGGGCGAGGTCCAGGAGTGCATTGACATCGCTGACTTCGCGGTCGGCCTCTCCCGGCAGCTCTACGGGCTCACCATGCCCTCCGAGCGCCCTGGGCACGCCATGCGCGAGCAGTGGCACCCCCTCGGGACCGTGGGGGTCCTGACCGCCTTCAACTTCCCCATGGCCGTCTGGGCCTGGAACTCGATGCTGGCCTTCACCTGCGGCGACGCCTGCGTCTGGAAGCCCAGTCCGAAGACCCCGCTGACCGCGATCGGCCTCACGAACGTGATCCGCCCGATCCTCGAGGAAGAGGGCTTCGGCGCCCTCGCCGGGCTCGCGATCGGCGGGAACGAGGACGTGGCGGCGACCATGATGGACGACGCGCGACTGCCCCTGATCTCCTTTACGGGCTCCTCGGCCATCGGCAAGCTGGTGGCGGGCCGTGTGGCGAGCCGCATGGGTCGGCTGATCCTGGAGTGTGGGGGCAACAACGGCCTGCTCGTCATGGACGATGCCGACCTCAACATGGTCCTGCCGGCGACGCTTTTCGGGGCGGTGGGAACGGCCGGCCAGCGCTGCACGTCGACAAGGCGTCTTCTGGTGCACGAGAGCCTGATGGACGAGGTCGTATCGCGCCTGGTGCGGGCCTACGACGATGTCGTCATCGGGGACCCGATGAGCGAAGGCACGCTCTGCGGCCCGCTCATCGACGAGGCGGCGGTTGTGGCCATGGAGAACTCCATCGCAGCGTGCGAGAAGGAGGGCGGCAAGCTCCTGCGCGGCGGCGGTCGGGCCAAGATGGAGGGTGCCCTTGAGGGCGGCCACTTCGTGGTCCCTGCCATCATGCAGGCCGAGAACAGCTACCAGACGGTGCAGGACGAAACATTCGCCCCGATCCTCTACGTGATCCCGATCAAGAGCTTGGACCACGCCATCGAGGTGCACAACGGAGTGCCCCAGGGCCTCTCGAGCGCAATTTTCACGGACGACGTGAAGGCAGCGGAGAAGTTCATGTCGGCCATCGGGTCGGACTGCGGCATCGCGAACGTGAACATTGGAACCTCCGGCGCTGAGATCGGCGGAGCGTTCGGCGGCGAGAAGGACACCGGCGGCGGCCGTGAGTCCGGGTCGGACGCCTGGAAGGCCTACATGCGGCGTCAGACCAACACGGTGAACTGGACGAGCGAGATGCCGCTCGCCCAGGGCATCAAGTTCGGCTAGTTCCTGCGCGCTAGCGGATCGACCAGCAAAGAAAGCGGTCGCGCGGGGAACCATGGTTCCCCGCGCGACCGCTTTCTTCGTGGGCCCATCCGCTGACGCAGCGGAGGTCTGAGTGGGCGACGATGAGCCGCCCACATGTGCCCTCAGGAGGGCCTACAGCTCCTGGAGAGCGGCCAAGAACGGCGCCCACTCGTAAAGCAGGTTCGTTCCCATCGCTTCCAGGGTCGCTTCGATGTTGCCGCCCTGGTTCAGGGCCGTCACCGCACGCGTCATGAACATGCCGTCCTGGGTATCTCCGAACGCATAGGCCCATGCCGGCAAGGCCGTGGTGCGGTCGATGAAGTAGTTCGGGATGTACCCGTTCTCCGGGATGTTCTGACAGAACTCGGGAAGGTCGTTCGCCAGGGGCCTGACCGCAATCAGACTGACCTGTCCCCGCAAAGCCTCGTTCCAGAACGGGGGCTCGGTGGTGGAGTAAGCGCCGGCCGTGACGTAATCACGCAGCAGCCCCGCCACGACGGGGTCCTGTCGTTCGAACACGGTGGTGCGCATGCTGTGGGCGGCGTTCAACATGAAGCCGACCTCGAAGCTCTGGCGGCTTTGGTACGCGCCCTTGAAGTGCTTGTCGATGCGGATTGCCGTCGGGTTGCCGGTGCACGTGGACTGGCCAAGCTCGGCGACCCGCGCGATGTCCTCGAACCACGGTTGAAGGCGTGCGCGCTCGTCCGCGTCAGCCGTGGCGTAGTGCGCGAGGGAGGTCACGATGCCCCAAGCTTCGCCGCGTCCAAAGTCAGCGCCCTGGCCGGCGTTCTCGGCTACGTCGTCGAGGCGTTGGCGCAGACCCGTGCGCTGGACGTGGTCGAAGTTTGAGTTGTGGTACTTGTGGAAGCCGAACTGGAAAAGGGCGGCGTGGAGCTCGACCTCCAGCTTTGCAACGCTGTCGTTGGCGAGCCAGATCAGCGCCAGGTGCGGACTCATGAAGCGCGTCAGGTGCTGCAGGTCGATGGGCTGGAAGTCCTTGAGGTCCTTCTGGTAGTACGGGATCCGTGCGCTGAAGTAGGCCGTCTCAGCAAACCGTCGATCGGTATCCTGGAAGCGGAAGTAGTTGCCGCCCGTTTCCCGCAGGTAGAAGAACGAGTTCACGTACGGCTCGCTGGAGCCGAGGCCTTGGATGTGGTCCTCAAGCTTCGGCGGCCGGCCCGCCGCATCGAAAATCGCCACGGGTTGGCGGTCGATGTAGGCCTTGGAGAGCAGGTCGAGCCACCTGAGCCCGACGGGGTTGCGGGCCCAGGCGACGTCGACGCCCGGGTACATCTGAATTTCGCCGCCGCCGGTCACGCCGCCGTATTGCACGCCCCAGGGCTGCGCCCATCCGAGGTTGCCGAAGATGTTGGGGTAAGGGCCCGGGACGCCATCGCGCGTCTGCTGCGAGAAGCTGTTGTACCGGGCCCGGATCTCGGCCGTGGCCGTGGCGACGGGGATGTGGTCGAGGTGGGGGAGGCGGTGGTTGCTCGGCAAGTAACGCGCCGTCGCATCGTTCCACCAGGACCAGAGGTCTTGGGTGGGGTCCGCAGAGGCCTGATTGGGCCGCGGGCCCGGCACGCAGAAGCCACGGTTGAAGCGCTCGACGATCTGAAGGCCGCGGGCGAGGGCGTCTGCGCCGTGGCCAATCACGAGGCGGCGGGCGAACTGAGACTGCTGCGGGAAGACGTGGTACTGCCCACCGGGGAGCGCGGCGACGAGGGAGACGCGCGATCCCGTGGCCGTGGGGACCGGATCACTGGTCATCGGGTTGTCGATGGCCCAGCCAAGACTCCAGCCCTCAGGGAGGTGAAGATCGAGGGCGTTCAGGTAGATGTCATGGATCGAATCGTCGTCCGGATTCGTGTGGTTCCCGAACATGCCGTTGTGGAACACGACATTGAGAACGATGAAGTTCTCCTCGGCGTACGTCTTGGTGAAGACGTGGGCACCGAGCATGTGCGGATAGGGGGCGAGGGCGCCGGACTGGGAGTTGGGGGCCGGCAGCATCACCTCGTGGTGGCGGGTTTCCCGGGCCACCTGGCCATCGCGGATCTCGAAGACGTTGGGATGCGAATTCGTGACGCGGTTGAGAAGGTTGGCCGTGTACATGTTCCCGTGGAGGTCCCGTGACGTGATCGTCAGGCCGTCCGGGTCGCTCAAGAGCTGTTCCACCAGGGGCGTCGCTTGGAACGGCGCGTCTTGTTGGCGGGTTTCGACCAGGTCGAAGATGATTTCATCGCGAGGGGCCGTGCCGACGGGCCGTTCGACCCGTGCGATGACTTCGATCACGTCGGCGCCCTCCGCGGGATTCGCGTACTGGCTGACGATTTCGATTTGGGTCGGCACCTCAACGCCACGGGAGACGATGGCGAAGGGAACGGAGCTCCGACCGGGGAAGACCTTGCCCGGTGGGATGGGGACCGTCGCCTCGAGGGTGAATGCGACCGAGGTGGGAGCCACCACCGCGAATTGAGCCACGATGTCCCCGTTATCTGGGATCGCGATTGGAACCGGCGCCGCGGCGGCTTGTTTCACGGTGGTACCCAGGAACAGCAGAGTCGCGAGACCCAGAAGCGGGGTCCTTTGGAGCAGCGACTGAGTCGTGGATTTGCGGCAAACGGAAGGTATCTGGAGTCGGTGAGTCATCATTCCCTCTGGGTGGCGGATGGAGGGCCGCGCTACAGGCGCTGACGTTCCCCCGGGAGCGTGGGTGGGGGGACGGCGTCGCCAGGGGGATCGGTTCCCCAATCCGAGAGATCCTCGGACGCGGCTCTTCATCTCGTTCTCATCCGGCAGAGCTCGCAGGGACCCAAGGCTTCGGATGGCCAAGTAGGGGAGCTGCGAACCCGGAAGCGTGCCGGTGAGGGGGGGAGGCTAGATGGGCCCCAAAGGGTGAACAACCCTGTGAGATGGGATTAACCTGAAGCGCTATCTGGGGTCTGTGAGAGGGGGGGGGCGGTCCGAAATGAGAGAGAATTGAGACTCCAGCGGGGGCCTGTGGGACCCAGCGCGTGTCCCACAACGGAACAGGCCCGGCCCCCTAACGGGGGGCCGGGCCTTAAAGGGGCGAGCGCCAAAATAGGAGGCGCTCCGCCATGGCAGGGGGCGTGCCCCTCGATCAGTTGCTGGTCGGCATGTTCTGGACCAGTCCGAGCAGGTGCGCGGAGTGGACCAGCTTGCCGGGTCCGAGCAGGAGGATCTCCGCCTCGAGGTTGCCCGTCACGCCGATGCTGCTTGCGGCGCGCTGAAGGAACAGCGCGTCACCGGTCAGCTCGTAGGCGTAGGCCCAGGTGGTCATCGGAGTCTCGTGATCGATACTGGTGCCGCCGTAGTGGGCGTCCGGAGGTAGGTTGTGGCAGAAGTCCGGCTCGGACTGATCCGCTTGGCCCACCCCGACCAGTTTCATGTGCCCGCCGAAGGCCGGGTCCCAGAAGGGCATCTGGACCGTCGAATACGCGGCGTCCACGATCGAAGACACGAGAGTCCCGGTGACATCTTCATCGACATCGAGGAAGACGCTGGTCCGCAGTGATTCGAGTGCGTTCACCACGAACGAGAGCTCGAACGACTGCCGGGTCTTATAGCGCCCCTGACCGTGGTTCATGATCTTGTACGCGGTGATGTTACCGGTGCATTCCGACTGGCCGGCGCGCACGACGTCGACGATCTCTGCGAGCCACGGGCGCATGCGCTCGCGGTACTCGTCGGTGCCCGCAGCGTAGGCCGCAGCGGTGGCGAAAAGGCCCCAGCCCTCGCCGCGTCCGTAATCGATGCCCGTTCCGGGGTGCTCCGCGACGGTGTTCTTGCGAAGGCGCATGCTGAGCCCGCCGACGTAGCCCCAGTTGCCCACCAGGGCGTCGTGGTGCGTCATGCGGAAGAGCTCACCGCACTGGTTGACTTGCAGCTTCGAAAGACTGTCGTTGCCGAGCCACATCATGGTCTGCAGGTCATTCGTGTAGCGAATGAGGTGCTGCATGTCGATCGGACGGTAGTTGCGCAGGTCCTGCTCGTACTCAGGCGTGAGGCCGTTGGCCCGCACGTAGTCCGCCTGGAAGGTCGGAACGTCGCCGAAGAAGTAGCTGGTGTCCCCGACGAAGGTCATCATCATGTCGTATTCGATCCAAGGCCCGTGGTTGCCCGTGGGATGCAGGTGATCCTCGAACCGTGTCGGGTTGCCGCTGGAGCTCACGAGAGCGAAGGGCTGGCGTTCCAGGACCATCTTCGAGCGCAGCTCCGTGTACCGGTACGCGTTCTGTGACGCGGCCCAGGCCGTTTCGACGCCGGGGACCTGTTCGATCCGCTCGCCGCCCGTCATGCCGCCGTAGGCCACACCCCAGGGGTGAGCCCAGCCGAGGGCCCCGGAGGTCACCGGGTAACCGCTCGAGGCGCCGGCGGCCACTTGGGCCTTGCGGTTCTCGAAGCGAGCGCCGTACTCGGCCTCGATGGCCGACGCGGAGGTCATTCCCGTCAGGTCAGGGAGCACGTGGTTCTGGGGCATGAATCGCGAGGTCTCGCGGTTCCACCAGCTCCAGAGCGGCGTGCCTTGGTCGTTCGTTCCCGGGATGCAGAAGCCCATGTTTCCGTGCTCGAGCTCCACGCGCGCCATGTCGAGGGCGCCCTCGCGGGCGATCACCAGGCGGCGGGAGAACTGCGACTGACTGTGCATCAAGTGCATCTTGCCGTTCGCTTGGGCGCCCACGATCGGGACCTCCTGCATGGAGCCGGAGACCTCGCCTGGGCCGGAGAACGGGTTGTCGTAGGTGTGAAGCACGGTCCAGCCCTGGGGCAGGCGCAGCTTCAGGTCCTGGAAGTAGAGGTCCGCAATCGCAGCGTCCCACTCCACGCTGGGGTCTTTCCCGTCGAATGCATTGTGAATCTGCAGGTCGAGGGTGAAGAAGTCCTGGCTGCGGAACGTCTTCAGGAAGGCGTTCACGCCCATCATCCGCGGCAGCGTTCCGTGGGCGCCGTCGATCGGATCCACCGGCCGAAGCACCTCAGGGATGCGCATCTCACGCACCACGGATCCATAGCGCGTCCACTCCACGTTGTCGCGGTCCGTGCGGGCCTGCTCCAGGAGGTCCGTCTCGTACCGGTGCCCAAAGGGATCGTGCCCGACCAGTCGCAGCGCACCAGGGGCGGCCAGGAGGTTTGCGATGGCCGGTGATGGCTCAAACGGCTCCGCCTCATGGGGACTGAACACGACCTGGTAATCCAGTTGCGTGCCCGGTTCCACATTGGCGGGTCGGCGGACATGGGCAATGATCTCGACCACGTCAGCGCCGTCCTCGGCGTCGGGATAGCGGGTGACTGTCTCCACCTGCGTGATAGCGGCGGTGGGGTCGGGGGGGGAGATCACCGCGAACGGGACCTGGCCTCCGTCCCCAAGCACCATGCCCTTTGGTACAGGGATCGTGCCGCGCACGAATAGGTGCCCGGTCTCCGGTACGGTCACGCGCAACTTCGCAACGACGGGTCCGTCGTTGTCAAAGTCGTAAGTGGCCTCGCTGGAGTCACCGTCGCCTCCGAATCCCACGCTGGAACTCGTTCCGCTGTCGCAGCCGGCGGCGGCCAGAGACCACGCGAGTATCGCCGGAATGCCCCAGTGCGGATGCCTGCTCTTTCTGGCGGAGTCTTCGCGCGCCAACGCGAAGGGCTCCTTTGCCCTCTCAATCCTCATCGGTCTGTCCTCGTTTGCCCTCGAGACTTCACGTCCGGCCAAATGCAGGAGCGCGTCTCTCCTTCCTCGGATCCGGCGTGGGGAGCTGATGAGTCAAATTGCAATCTCCTAAGGCGGGGCCGGGCCGTGTCCCAACGGGGGACTGGGCTCCCAACCAACAACAGCGCCGCCCCTGAAGGTCAGGGGCGGCGCTGTCTGTGCCGGGCTGCTGCTGCGCAACCTGTTGCCGCGCCAGGCGCTGGCGATCGGCGTTGGGATCAGAGCTTCACGTATTCGAAGTCGTGCTCCTGACCGTTGATGCCGCGCAGGGGCGGCGCGATCCAGTTGGCGTACTTGCCGGGCTCGGTGACCGCCTTCATGAGGCCCTTGACGTAGTCCGCTTCCTGCTGGGTCGGGAGCCAATCCAGGGCAGCCTTCTTGTAGGCCGTCTCGTCCATGGGCTCGCCCGTGTTCACGTGGAAGAAGCCGTCGGCCCACTCGCCAACCTTGCGGTTGAAGCGTCGGTGGGGGTAGGTGAACTTGAAGTCGATGCCAGCCTTCTCGCACTCGCGGTTCCAGTACTGGATGCCTTTCTCGTTCTCCTTGACGTACTCGTCGCGCAGCACTTCGTTCATGGCGTTGCGCAGGGGCACTTCGTCGTTCACGACCTTGCCGTCTTGCCAACGGTTGATCGCATAGCCCTGGTCGATGGCCTTGTGCTCGTCGTAGTTCTTCTGCTCGTACGCACGGCCCTTGATGCCCGCCCCGAAGAAGTTGGCCGAGTTGCTGGAGACCTCTGCGCCGAACAGATCCAGCGAGGAGGAAGCCCAGTAGTTGATGTAGTGCTGGATGATCTCGAGGGGAACGACGCCCATTTCCATGGGGTCTTTGTCCGGGCTCTCAAGCATCGCTTCGCAGGTGCGGCGAATGACGCGTGCAATCCCGGTCTGCCCCACGAACATGTGGTGGGCCTCTTCGGTCAGCATGAACCGGGTGGTGCGCGCCAGGGGCTCAAAGCCCGACTCCGCGAGGGAAAGCAGCTGGAACTTGCCGTCACGGTCCGTGAACATCGTGAAGCAGAAGAAGCTCAGCCAGTCGTGGCACGGCTCGTTGAAGGTCGTGAGGATGCGCGGGCTGTCGGCATTGCCGGACCGGCGCTCGAGCAGCTCAGAAGCCTCTTCGCGGCCGTCCTTTCCAAAGTAGCTGTGGAGGAGATAGACCATCGCCCAGAGATGGCGCCCTTCCTCAACGTTGACCTGGAACAGGTTCCGTAGGTCGTAGAGGGACGGCGCGGTGAGGCCCAGGAGGCGCTGCTGCTCCACGGACGCGGGCTCCGTGTCGCCCTGGGTCACGATGAGACGGCGAAGCCAGTTGCGGTACTCACCCGGCACGTTCTCCCAGACGTCCTCGCCTTCGTGATCACCGAAGCCGATCTTCCCGCCGGGCTCGGTGGGGGTCAGGAAAATGCCCCAGCGGTAGTCGGGCATCTTGACGTAGCCGAAGTTGGCCCAGCCGTCCCGATCGACGCTGATCGCCGTGCGCAAGTAGACGTCGTTCTCGTTGAAATGGGTGGGGCCCATTTCCTTCCACCAATCGATGTAGTCGGGCTGCCACCGCTCGAGGGCGCGTTGCAAACGCTTGTCGGACTTGAGATCCACGTTGTTCGGGATCTTCTGGCTGTAGTCGATTCCAGTCATGGTAATTGGGCTCCTTGAGTTGGTGAGTGGGAGGCACCTGCGTGGCGGCGATCCGCAGCGGCGTTACGGCCGGTGTCGCGCTCGCGCGGGGCTATGGGGTGAAGAGTTCCGGCAGGGCTAACGACCGGGTCGCCTAGGTCCGCTCGACGCTGAATTCGGGGCGCATCGGCGTCCCGTAGCAGCTCAGCGCGCCCCGTTCACCGACGGCGTTGGGGCGTTGGAAGATCCAGTTCTGCCAGGCGGTGAGGCGCCCGAAGATCTTGGTTTCCATGGTCTCGGGGCCCGCGAATCGGAGGTTGGCCTCCATTCCGGTCAGGGCGTCGGGGGAGAAGCTAGCGCGCTCCTCGATCGCCATGCGTAGCTCGTCTTCCCAGTCGATCTCGTCGGGGGCGAAGGTGGCGAGTCCGAGCTCGTCGGCTTCGTCGGCTGAGAATTGACGCATCTCCTTGAGGATCTCCGCGACCTGCGTCGGCTCCCCGAGGAAACGGGTTTCGAGGCGAGAGATGCCATTGGACATGGGGTACATGCCCGCGTTGGCCGCCGTCACGCCCAGCTCCACGTCGATGTCGGGGTCGTTCAGGACGTAGATCCGGTCGCTCGCGAGCGCGAGTTCAAGGAAGCAGCCCGTGAATGCGGTGCCTTGGTCGGCCACCGCATAGAAGCTCTTGGCCGTCAGGTCGAGTCGCTTGAGGGTGCGCTTCACGAAGTGGCGCGTTTCGTTGATGAACCAGTGGCTGTTGCCCGCCATCAGCTCGTCGGTCGCACGCACGGTGTCGGCGCTGCCGGTGGCACGCAGGAGAACCAGCGCGATGTCGCGCAGGTTGGTGCGCAGCTGCAACAGCGCGTCATCCAGTTCGCGCATGGCCCGAAGAATCCACCAGCCAGCGCCTTCGGCGAGGGCGTCGGCGTCGCTTGTCGGGCAGGTGTCCGGTGCCTCGATGGTGAGGTGGGCGACGCGCTCGGCGGGATCGAGCTCCATCTTCACGAAGCTGTACGTCCACGTGTTTCCGTCGACTTCGGCGACCACGGGGTCAAGCTCGACGCCCTTCGTGCCAGCGCGATCCTCGCACTGATCGGCGGCGGTCCGGGCCTCTTCAGCGACGACATCGTCCCACTTGGAGAGGGGCGCGAGGCGGTCCACCAGGTTCCATTGGACGGCACGCTTGCCCTTGATGCCTTCGGCGATCGAAGAGAAGACGTCGCAGCGGTCGCGGCGGATCTTGCGCTTGTCTGTGATGCGCGTCAGGCCGCCGGTACCGGGGAGCACACCGAGTAGGGGGACCTCCGGAAACGACACGGCGCTGTTGCGGTCATCGACGAGGAGAATGCGGTCGCAGGCGAGGGCCAGCTCATAGCCGCCACCGGATGCGGTGCCGTTGAGGGCCGCGATGAAGCGCTTGTTCGAGTTCTCCGAGGAGTCTTCGATGCCGTTGCGCGTCTCGTTCGTGAACTTGCAGAAGTTCACTTTGAACGCGTGGGCGCTGCTGCGCAGCATCACGATGTTGGCGCCAGCGCAGAAAACGCGGTCGAGGGCCCCCGTGAGGACCACGGATCGCACTTCAGGGTGCTCGAAGCGAAGGCGCTGCATCGCGTCTGCGAGTTCGATGTCCACGGATAGGTCGTAGCTGTTGAGCTTCAGCTCGTACTCATCGCCCCGGAGTCCGCCGAAGGGCTCGACCGCCATTTTGAGCATCGCCACATCCCCATCGACCTCAAGGGTCCAGTGCTTGTACTGGGATGGGTGGGTCTGGAACTGAATCCAGTCGCCGGGGGCCGCGCCTTTAGAGTTGGCCGGCGCAGGGCTGCCCGAGCTTTGGGCGGTCGAGTCGGTCGAGGTGGTGGTCACGGAGGGCTCCGAGTGGTTGAGTCGAGTGACGATGTGCCGCAGCTGGCAGCGCGGAATCGTCGGTGGCCGCGTGAGCAGGATATCGCTCATCGCAGAAGTCTGGATGCACTATAGTTATCAAGACATGTCCAGGCAAGACGAAGCGCTCCTCGGGGAGCTTGGCACACGAATTCGCTCGGAGCGCACAGCGCTGGGGCTCACGGTGACCGAGCTGGCGGAGCGGGCGGAGCTATCGCGGCGTTATGTCACAGAGGCCGAGGCCGGTCGCGCGAACCTGACGGTACTCAAGCTGGCTCGCATGGCTGAGGCCCTCAAGATGACCCTCGGGCAGCTGTGCGATCTCCAGGCGCACCGGCCCGAGACCGAGCGAATTGCCTTGGTCGGCCTTCGGGGAGCGGGCAAATCCACCCTGGGGCGCCTCCTCGCACAGTCCCTCGAGGTGCCTTTCGTGGAGCTCGATGAGCGCGTCGAGCGCCATGCGGGACTCTCCCTGGCCGCGATCTTCGATCTGCAGGGTGTCGAGACCTACCGGCGCCTTGAGCGCGAGGCCCTCGAACAGGTGCTCTCGGAAGGGCAGCGCCAGGTGATCGCCACCGGCGGCTCCATCGTCACGAGCGACGAAACCTACGCTCGGCTCCGGGAAGCCTGCCGCACCATCTGGCTCCGGGCCGAGCCCGAGGAGCACCTGGCTCGGGTCCTCGACCAGGGCGACCATCGACCCGTCGAAGGCCACCCGAGGGCGCTCGAGGAGCTGCGCGAGATCCTGTCCCGTCGGGAGTCCCTCTACGCCCTCGCGGACAGCGAGGTCTCCACGGCCGGACGGGGAACGGAAGCCGTTCTGGTCGACATCATCGAAGGCCTCAAGGGAACGTGAGCTGAAGGGACTCCTCCAGCCCACGGACCGGCCTACTTCGCCGGTGGCACGAGGGCGACGAAGTGGCCCTGATCTGGCTCATTACCCCGAAGGTCGCGGTCGATGTTGCCGGAGACGATCATCGAGACGACCGCGATGTTCAGGTGTGGCATGCGGGAGCGCAGGCGCTCGACGGTGCCAAGGCCGTAATCGCTGTGGAAGCGGCCGTTCCAATGGACGACGACCGGGTTGCCCCCGGGGTTCTTCAACTCGGCGGCCTCGATGGCACGGGCGATGCTCTCAGCCATCGTGTCGTCCTTGATGCACTGGGACGCAAAGACGCGGTCCATCGTTTCCTCGGAGACCGCGTGGTCGCCGGTCATGACCTCTTCGAAGCGACGTCGGTATTCACCCGGGGACGTGTCGACGGTGCGGGCGGCCCAGGCATCCCCAAGCCCCGCGTAGAGGCCCTTTCGAGCGACGCGAGCGGCGATGGGGCGGTAAACGTTGGCGGCCACGACCGGGAAGCCGTTCTCCCGGGCGAATTCCACGGCTGGGCGGTAGTGTTCGGCGTAGTTGCCCCAGGGCCGCGCAGAGGTCAGGAAGTGTTCTTCGGTGATGACGCCCCGGAGGTAGAGGTCAAGGCGCCTCTGTGCGTCCCGCTCGAACATCTCCATGGAGAGGATCAGATCCCCTCGACGGTGGGCGAGGGCACGGGTCAACGCGAGCTGCACGGCGTGGCCCTCGGGATTGTCGTGGAGCTCACCTAGGAATACGACGTCGGCGGAACCGAGCTCCTCAGCGGCCTCGGAGATCGTGACCGACTCCCCGTCGGGGGTGCGGATGAGTCGCGCGCGGCCGCTGGCCCCTGGGATCTCTTTGGCCGCGGCGGAGAGGTCACCCCGCACGAGGGCGAGGCCGTTGGTCGCGGGCAGGTGAAGTCCAAAGGGAGAAGCGCAGCCCGCCGCGATCCCGGCCAAGGCGAGGGGGGCACACAGGATCTTTGCGGAGACGTTCATGCCGGCATGATCGCAGAAACAGCCCATGGGATCTAATGGGTCCTATGCAGCTCTCCGCATCGCTCGCGTGTCGTCGCCCCTTGGCTCTCCTTTGGGCGTCACTTTTCTCGGGGGCCGTGCTCCTTCTTGCCCCTCCCGCGGCGGGTACAGGTGCGGGCCCTCGGCCCGCGACCGGGGGCGCCAAGGCTGCTTCGGGCCGCCCTTTCGCATCCCAGAAGGGCGAGGGCGCGTCGGCCCTGCGGGCGGCCCGGGCAGCCGTGGAGGCGGGCTCCTTCGACCGCGCCAAGGAGCACCTGGAGCGGGCGCTTGCCTCCCAGGGGGGGCGCGTCGATGCGGCCTTGCTGCTTGCGAAAGTGGCCAAGGCCCAGGGGGATAAGGACCAGATGGCCCGGGCCGCTCGGCTTTGGCTGGAGGCGAACGTCACCGTCGAAGGGCGCCTAGCGTCTCGGCCGCCGAAGGGGGCGTTCTTCTTTCCGGGGACCGAAGAGGATGCCACCAAGTTGCTGCTCCCCGCGGTGCAGGGAAAAGCGCGTGCGATTCAGTCGATCGTGGATTTCGCGAAGAAGCGCGAGTCCCAGGGGGCGCGCTCCCCGGAGCAGTTACTGACGGCGGCCTGGGCCCGCCGCGTGGGGCTCGACCTCGCGCAGTCGATGCCCGGGATGCGTGATGCAGCGGCCCCCATGTTGCGGCCGTACGTTGGCGTCCCGACGGGGGCGCACACGGGGGTCTTGAAGGCTGTGGACCGCGTCGGGTCCAAGGCGCTGTCCAGCGGGCAGCCCGGGCTCGCGATTCGTGCGGGGAGGATCCTCCATGGCCTGGGGGTGCAGGCGGACTTCAAGGACCTTCGGGGGCCGCGCCCCTCGGGGATGGCGAAGTGGCGAGCCAAGGGCGCCAAGATGATGGCGGCGGGCCGCGAGGCCCTGGCCACCTCCCACGAGCGCCCGTGGACCGTCGAGGAACTCGAGTGGCTCGCCACGGACGAGGGCGAGGCGTTCACCCGCGAGCGCAGCGACTTCGCGTCTCCGGGCGTCGCGATCTCTCCCAGCGGGCTCTACCGAATTGAATCGGACTGTGGGCATGCGACGCTCCTGGCCGCCGCGAGCACGATCGAGTTCCATCACCGTCGGCTCGTGGCACAGTTTGGATCGGATCCATTTGCCGGTGGCAATGGGAAGCGGGCGCGGCAGGGATTGGTGCGAATCGTGCCCGACCCAAGTGGCCTCGAGGCGGAAGGGGCGCCGTTCTTCTGGGCAGGCGGCTTCCAGTCTGGCGACACAACGGTGGTGCGCCAAACCTCTGGTACGGTGGAAGGCCTGGGGCGGCTGCTGACCCACGAATTGACCCATCGATTCGACGGCGCCCTGCACGGCGGCATTCCGTCTTGGCTCGCGGAGGGACGCGCGGTTTGGACCGGCGCGGCCTACCGCATGATCGAAGACGAGGAATTCAAGCGTGATTTCGGGAGCTGGGGCACGATGCAGACCGTCGCGAACTATGGGTACGCGAATCGTCGCCAGCTGGAGCTCCTCGTGTCAGGAACGCCGAGTGACTATCGGCAAAACTACAGCGCAGGCAACGCCCTATACGTGTTCCTCTCGACGTGGTTCCCGGGCAATTCAGAGTCATTCGATGGCGGAGAACCGATCTTCGCGGCGAAGCTGAAGGCGTTCGAAGACTCTGGCAAGCACGCGTCGAGCCCGAAGGGGCGACTGGGGGACTTCACGAAGGCGTTCTGCGATGGCGAAGGCGGCCGGCCGGAAACGTTCGAAGAGTTCGCCGATCTCTTTCGCACGTTCGTGTACGGGTTTGACGCCTTCAAGCCCGCGCCGCCGTCCAAGCGGTACAGCGGCATGGGAGGGGGCGGCGGAGGCACATGGATCTACGACGAACCCACGTGGACGTGGGACTGGGTTCGTGCAGAGCCACGGTTCGGTCAGACGCAGGCTCGCCGGGCCGGGGAGCTGCTCGCGGAGCACGGGCGTGCCGATGACGCGATCCTCGCTGTCTCTTATACA